>JAJWAL010000004.1:60353-65026 GCA_021618535.1 Segatella copri
TTTACCACCCTTACAGAGTCCATTTTTGAATAACAAGCAGTCATTCTTGCCGGTTGGATAATTTATTGGGAGGTAAAAATGGCAAGTCGTATCTTCCGTCTGAAGCTCATCCTGCTTAATTTTGGCAAAGTCTCCAATCATCTTTGTGTAGTCAGCCCATTCTTTGGAAGATGTATTCTTAATTTTTGAGCGGGCGATAACGAGGTCTTTGAGAATCTGTTCCTTTGATGTAGCCTTTGCGAGCTGTTCCGGGGTTAAATCTTCGCTATGCTCGTTTTCAATCTTCTTGCCCTGCACTTCTGCGATTCTCTTCTGGACGGACTCTTTGGCTTCGAGCTTGTTCATCTCTCCTTCGAGGAAGGATTTCTCCCAGTTGAATCCTTCTCCCTGAAAGGCGATGGCCCAACAATCCCTCATTGGCATACCTGAGCCACGGAGGCTGGCGTAGATGTAATAGCGAGGGTCTTTCATCTTGAGAGCCTTCGCTTTCTTATATGTATCGACGGATAACGTGTATCCTTTTGTTTCTTCAATCATAATCTTATTTCTTTTTATTATCCTTGAATGCAAATACTGTGTAGCAACAACACGAAACGTGAAATGGCGGATATGGATCTTTGAAAGAGTGGATGCCAGCATCGGCTTCATTTTGGCAGATTTCACACGGATAACTACTTCCTCTCTTGACGTAGAACCCGATAGCCTTGTTCTCCTGCCCATACTCCTGCTCTGCCTGTCCCCACGCCAAAGCAATCACTTGAGAAGCATTTCTTACGATATTTTGATAGGCGTTCTTGTAGTAACCCTTTCCGTAAGAAGGAACATCGATGTTAATGTCCTTTCTCTTCGCCTTGGTAATGACTGATGTGTGATATGGGTCCTTGTAGCCGGTTCGGATGGAAGATAGGAGCTGCTGGTCAGAATATCCCATAAGAGTACCCGCCTTGATCATCCTTACAATATCTTCAGCAAAGTTTCCGAGATAGACAGCGTTTCTTTCGGATGTCGTCTTTCCGTAGATGTCGCTGACGAGAAACGATTCTATGTTCTCGTTGTCAATCCCGAGAATCTTGCATGAGACCTTGGAGTAAGCAGAGATGTAACTGTTGATACTCTCCTCTGCATCAGCAGTAACATTCTTGGCGTAAGAGAGCAGGGCTGACTCGTTTGTGAGCCTGCCTGCACCTCTGTATCGCTTGCTTGCGGTAATTATTTTCTGTGTCGATTTCCAGAGAATATCTGCAACATGGTCCTCGCAGTTTCGGATTGCCTGCAAGCGCTTTCTGCTGTAATCGACAGAACGTTTTAATTCATCCATAGGCTATTAATGGGTTTGGTTGTAGTGCTGCCAGTTGTTCTCATTCGGGGCGTTCCGATTCTCGTCCCATTTGGTTCCTGACTTATTTGGGCGTCCAGCTCCGCGACCCGTACGTACGTTTCCACTACCTCCATTCTGAATATTCGCAGTAGCTTTCTGCTCCTCGATTGCATTTTGAGTTTCGTTATCCGCACGTTGCATATCCATGAGGAGGTCCTGCTGGTCTTCCTCCTTCTTCTCTCGCATAATGCGGTCGTATTCATCGTTAACTGGGAAGTCTGGGCAACGCTCAGATGCAGTCTGCTTTGAGAGGAAGTTGTTCTGAACAGCCGTTGCCAAGTTTGTGATAATCTCAGATTTGTTCTGATGAACATAAATTTCAACCCAGGCATGAATAGGAAGCACTGTCATGGTGGCCATGCAGTTTTCTTCAATTCCGATACCATACTTTGAGATACGAACAAGTTGATCCAGGAACGGATGCATCTTCTTGGCATCGTTCTCAGCAACCTCGATAGCAGGAGAATAGAGCAGCTTGATGGCAACGCCCGGAAGGTCACCCGACTTCAGCTCCGGTGGCTTTACTGTGAACGAAAGCTCATAGATGAGGTCATACGACTTGTTGAGCTGTGTCGCAAATGCATCGGAAGCGTCTGTTCCGTTAATGAAGTCAGCATCACCATTCGTATCGGTAATCTGAATCATCTTAGCCGATCCGTCTGTATCTCCAACAACGGTAATGTCGTCACCATCGCCCTTCAACTTCATTATAGGGAAGGCGTAAGCCTTGTTGTTCTCGCAGAGATAAGAGAAAGCTTCCTCGTAGTCCTCGATGTTCTTCTGCACAACAGACCAGCATGGGCCGTCATCGTTTCTTACGTATGCAACAGGGATAAATGGGAAGCCGTGAGCTTTCTCTTCAACGCAAGTGTAGTCGTCGATTCCGAATATCTTGGCAATTCTCTTGATAGTCTCCTTGACCTTGCCTTCGTTAACTTGCTTCTTGAAGCGGTAGAATGTCTTGTCATCCCACACCTCTACCCATTCAATCTTTTCATTGCCTTCCTCATCGAAGTCGTAATACTTGCGAGCAAACACAACGAGTTCACCAGTAAGAGGGTCGAACTGAGGATACAATGTGTCTCCTCTATCGAAAGCCAATGTGCGAGTACCGAATTTCTTGTTTTTATCGAAGAATCCGACTACAGCAGCCTCAGCAACCTTCATGTACGAACTTACAGCCTCATAGTGGCGAATCTCCATATCGTGCATATACCATCCCTTCTTGAACTTGGCAAGGAGATTAATATACTCTTCCTGTTTCTTCATCTCAGGATCACCGGCAAGCTCAAACTGAATATCGTTACCTGTCATGTGGAGAACGTGCTTCGTATGAATAACTTGCTGGAAAGCAAATGCCGTTCTTTGAATCTCCTGGACATACCATTTCCCGTCTTCCGGGTTCTTTCTCCAGATGTCAGGGTAGAGATCCTTGTCGAAGATTTTGTGGGACGTAGGATAGAACTCACGAAGGAAGTCCTTCTGAGTCTTAATCACTCTGTACAATGTATCTTGCGGCATCTGAGGGTCTTCATTATCGGACACCTCGTTCCTGCAATAGCCATCGTGGGTCATGTACCCCTTTGGCGTGAGTTCAAAGAAAGGCTTCTTTACGAGAATCTTTCTGAAATTTGTTACCTTGATAGCATCCATAATCCTTTTACCTTTTTATTTTTCTTTTTTGTTAAACTGAATATCATTACGTAGAACCAAGATTCAAAGAAGTCAGGCGAGTGTCCGACATATTTCTTGGCAATCTTCTTAGGTAATAGCTTGAATCCCCTATCATCACTATTCTCGTCACGTCTGAGCATCTTACGCTCCTTCTGAAGAATCTGTCTGAGAGGAACCTTGTCAAATCCGTTTCCTGAATACTTTCTTTCAAGCAGGGCCGAGTCGATGGAAATCTGCTTCTCTTTTATCATCTTATAGAACAACCATGCGCACTGAGACTTCAAATCCTTATAGAGGTATTTGATTCCTTCTTCTTCCTGATGATTCCTAGCGATAGGTGCTGCCTGGTTGTTGAATGGGACGGCATCCTTGAAGAATCCCTTAAAGTACTGACCGATACCCTGCATATCGTAAGTGAAGTTACATTCCTCGACACCCCACTCTCTCAGCTTGGCCTTAACTACAGAAACGAGTGTCTTAGGGTCCAGCCTCAAAACAACCAAGTCCTTACAATGCCATCCTTCCCAAAGCCACATTACGAAGTTATCGCCTCCGGTGAATGCGATATCGGCAGAAGCTCTGCGTTTTCCATCTCCTATCTGTTCTGCATTGTCGTAGATTTCATCAAGGTCTTCCATCTTGATCATGTCATCACCGGCAGCTTTCCAGTTCCAGTTAGCTTCCAGGTCTCGCATGCGCTGTTCCTCGTCCTGTTGGGCAAGGTTGGCTAGATATGAGGCATCGGTAGAGATAAGCTTAATGTTCTCTGATACGTCAGCGCGAACGAATGTTGCCGACTTGATGAACATTTCGAGCTTTGTATAACCAAGTTCCTCATAGCTGTCCTTCCAAAGGCTATCAATAATGCCCTTACACTGCTCGTACACCTCTTCTCTCGTGTTACCCCAGTAGATTGAGTCAGGCGTATCGCCGTCCATGAAACAGTATCGTATAACTCCGTCCCGTTCCGGTATGATGTAGCCGTTCTCGTCAACCCACCAGTCAATGAACTTTCTCACCCAAGATTCCGGGTCCGGGTTACAGGTAATCCAGAAGCGGTTTCGGATATGCGCTGCATTTCGGTTGTTGGTCAAGAGGTACTTGAACTTCTTGTATGGGCACTGAGTACCCTCATCGATGCAAACGTAGGCATACTGGCGACCCTGGAATCGTGTCTTGAAGTCCTGATAGGCTCCAGCATAGTACGAGAATTTGAGCCAACCTCCGTTATCGAAGTTCCAGGTCATATCATTTTGTGACTTATTGTAAGTTCCAAATTGGGAGAACAATTTATAAGAGTCTGTCACTAAGGACTGTAAGTCGTCTTTTTCGTTACGAAGAATTGTTGCATGAAAATCTGGATTTTTAATATCCTTCAGAACTTCCATTAGGGAAGAGAACGATTTTGAGCCGCCTCGCGAACCGCCAACTATCTTAATATCAGCGTCTATAGACAGCATGCGTTCCTGACCGCCACGCTGAGCTATAATCTTCAGCTTGTCGGGATGCTTCTTGTCGGCGTCTCTTAATGATTGGATATACTCTTGAGTGTAAATAGGCTCTCCGTTATCCAATTTTAATCCTGAAAACACATCTTTCTGCATAAATATACATTTAATAC
>JAJWAL010000039.1:0-13155 GCA_021618535.1 Segatella copri
CTGAAGGCGTGTGTGCTGTATGTAGCCAATGGTTGCAAGTGGGAGCCGGAGATTGACGAGTTTATCCGCTGGAGCGAGCAGTATGACCTGTACTGCAAGATGCGGTTCTTCGGCGACATGATTGCGAAGGAGAACTTTACGGCGGAGAAGAGTTCGAAGCGTGGGCCTCAGAATCTTTTACAGATACTGCCCGATAGCTTTACGGCTGCGCAGTTGCTTGCCATCCGGCTGGAGCATGGACTGGATGCGAAGGGTACCGATATGATGATCAGGCAGTGGCTGCACCGGAATTACATCAGGCGGGCGTATCAGTATACGGGCAAGCGTGACAGTTGTGACAGTTGTGACAGTTTTGAGAAGCTTAAGTACCGCCACGACGGTATGGTTATTGAATCTTAAATTTATTTTTACTTATGCAGATAGTTTTAAAACGTATAGCGAAGAAGAAGACCTACACGATAGGTCGCCTTTACATCCTGAAGGATGAGGATGTGAAGAAGCGCACGATTGAGAGTGTGAACAAGTGCAGGGGGCTGAAGACGGTGTGTGAGGTGCCTGCGGAGAAGCTGAATGCTGACTCGTATTTCTGTGATACGATGGAGCCGTGCTGGCGCAACCTTCTGGGTGTGGAGCTAAGTCCTGCCGAGGAGAATGTGCGGTTGGGGCGTGTATCGGGCAAGAAGGCGCAGAAGATGAAGGGCAAGACGGCGATACCTGAGGGCACTTATCCGGTGGTGATCAGCAAGTCGCCGAGTTTTAAGATGTGGTTGCCGCTGCTGTTGGGGGTCCCCAATTTTGAGGGCATCCGCATCCATGCCGGCAATTATCCCGATGATACGCAGGGCTGCATCCTGGTGGGTGAGAACCGTGTAAAAGGCATGGTTGTGAACTCCCGCATCTGGCTCCACCGCCTCATCAATGCCATTACCGCTGCGAGAGACAGGGATGAGAGCATTTGGATTACGATTTTGTAATGTTGAATGTTGAGTGTTGAATGTTGAATTAGGCTAGCGCCCTTGAGTCCGTTAGGCAAAAAATCAACATTCAACATTCAACACTCAACATTCAATTTAACATTCAACATTAATAATTAAACATTTTTATATCATGGAAAAAAATTATAAAACAAAAAAAGAAGAAATGAAGAATGAAAAGATAGCAGGTAATGCTGTTGTGTTTGAAAACCCTGAATTCGGTAAGATTCGCACCTTGACTGATGAAAACGGAGAACCTTTGTTCTGCGCGAAAGATGTCTGTGACGTGCTGGGGTACAAAAGAGCAAGATGCGCTGTATATCAGCTAGTTAACCCACATGATGCTGTAAAACACAGCATAAGGGTAACGACTGGTATCAAGAAGGATGGAAGTGAGGCAAAGCGCTGGTGCCAGCTTCTTTTCGTCAACGAGAGCGGATTCTATGCTTTGGTTCTCGGCTCCAAGCTTCCTACGGCGGTGAAGTTTAAGAACTGGGTTACTTCCGAGGTGCTGCCACAGATTCGCAAGACGGGCGGTTATATTCCACTACAGCAGGGCGAGAGTGATGAGGAGACGATTCGGCATGCAGAAGAGATTCTCAGGGCTACACTCAAGGAGAAGGAGAATCTGCTGAAAAACCAGCAGGTGCAGATTGATCAGCAGAAGAAACTCATCGGAGAACAGGATACGGAGATTCGTCGGCTGAACGGTGTGGTGGACGAACAGGTGGTTTGCATCGCCAAGAACGGTGAGAACATCATCCAGTTGGAGAATCAGGTGGATCATCTTCTGCCGAAGGCGCTCTACACCGACAATGTGCTCAACTCTGTTTCCTGCTATACCACCACGCAGATAGCGAAGGAACTGGGTATCACGGCACAGGAGTTGAACCGCCAGCTCTGTGCCCTTCATATCCAGTACTACCAGAGCGGCCAGTATCTGCTCTATGCCGATTATGCCCACATGGGCCTGGCGAAGAGCCGCACCCGCTACTCTACCCTCCCCGACCCTCACTGCGATGGGGCACAGGAGAAGCTGGGCACCGCCTACACCCACACCTATCTCGTATGGACCGAAAGAGGAAGGAAGTTCATACATTTAAAGGTAAAAGGGTAAAAAGGCTGGGGACCAGCGATTCCATCGCTGGTCCTCTAAAAAAAAGGGGAGAAAAATTTGGTAGTTAGTGAATAAAGCCGTAACTTTGCATGCTCTTAAGCAGAATAAAGGAAATAGATTAGTAATTAAAAGCAAATATGAATAATCATACGACATCAATAACGACAAACAGGAAACATCACTACCGGGAACTGCTGGCTATCGGCATTCCTATCATCATAGGACAGCTGGGTACCATCATCCTGGGATTTGCTGATACGCTGATGATAGGCCATCACAGTACACCCGAACTGGCGGCTGCCGGACTGGTGAACAATATCTTCGGTCTCGTTTTCGTATCCTATATGGGATTCACCTACGGACTCACTCCTATCATCGGACGACTCTACGGCGAGGAACGGACCGACTGCATCGGACAGAAAGTGCGCAATGCCTTCTGTGCCAACATGCTGACGGGCATCATCTTCACCCTCGCCCTCGTTGTGCTCTACCTGAATCTGGGGCGCATCGGACAGCCTGAAGAGCTGCTCTCGCTCATCCGTCCTTACTTTCTGGTAAATCTCGCCTCAGTGCTCTTCATGGGCATCTTCTTCACGATGAAGCAATTTCTAGACGGACTCGGACAGACCAAGGTGGCAATGTGGGCGATGATTGGCGGCAACGTAATCAATATTCTGGGCAACTGGGTACTGATTTACGGTGTGGCGGGGTTCCCGGAACTGGGTTTGCTGGGAGCCGGTATTTCGACGCTGGTGAGCCGTATTCTGATGGCGCTGGCGATGGTGGGCATGCTGATGACGGGCAAGAATCTTGGGGAATACAGACGCGATATTCTTCACAGTTCTCTGACCAAGGCTGACTTCAGGGAGATGAACCGGTTGGGCTGGCCTGTGGCGCTGCAGCTGGGCATGGAATCGGCTGCCTTCACGCTGAGTTGTGTGATGGTGGGCTGGCTGGGAACCATTCCGCTGGCGGCTCATCAGGTGATGATTACCCTCTCGCAGCTCTTCTATCTCGTACTTTCGGGCATGGCGGCTGCGCTGGCTATCCGCGTGAGTCATTTTATGGGGCAGAAGGACTACGGAGCAGTTCGCCGAAATGCCTACGACGTGTTCCGGCTGAACCTGCTGTTCTCGCTGTGTATGGGTTTGCCGGTGTTTCTGCTTCGCCATCAGATAGGTGGCTGGTTTAATGATAATGTGGAGGTGCAGGCGTATGTGGCTACGCTGATTATCCTGATGATGGTATATCAGTTTGGCGACGGACTGCAGTATACCTTTGCCAATGCGCTGCGTGGCATCGCCTGTGTGAAGCCGATGGTGCTCTATGCCTTCATCGCCTATTTCGTCATCTCCTTGCCGCTGGGCTACACCCTGGGGTTCCCATGCGGCTTGGGCATTCTGGGCATCTGGATTGCCTTCCCGTTCGGTCTGACCATAGCGGGAGAAATGTATCGCAGAAGATTTGAGAAGGAATTGAAAAAGATTGAAAAGGAATAAAAAAAGGGTGTATCATACTCTATTACTAGAAATATGAACACCCTTAATATATAAACCAACTGCAATTTACTTTACTCAGCAACCTGCTCAGCACGATCATCTACGTTCTCACCCTCTGTAGGAGCGAGAGTAGCCTTGAAATCGGTGATGCCGTACTTAGCGAGAATGTTGTACCACTGGAGGAGCTTCTTGATATCGCTGTCGTGAACACGGTCGCGATCGTAGTTAGGAAGAACCTCAGCAAAATAAGCGTGGAGCTCAGCAACAGGCGCCTTCTTGTAGTTGAAAGTGCTAGGCTTGCCCTCTTCCTTCTTGCTTACGCTGTCGAGCACTTCCCAGAGTGGCACCTCATCAGCGTCTGTATACATAGCGATGTCACCAAGACTTGTTACGCGGTCGGTAGCGAAAGCTGGGATACGCTTGTGAGTCTCATCGAGTGTTTCTACGATGAGGTTTCTGTTGCCTCTTGATACCAATTTATAAAGGCCTGGTTTGCCTGCAATTGAAAGGATTGTTTCCATTGTCTTTTCTATTATTCTTTATTATTAATGATATCCAATAATTTCCTTACCTGTGCATCGATATCCTGCTCGCCATCGTTCACGATTTCGAAATCGGAGCGGGCTGCAAGTTCTTCCTGCGGCATGACGGCATCTATCCACTGCTGCGCCTTCTCGGCCGGGATATGGTCGCGCTGCATGATGCGCTGGATGCGGACCGGGACGGGAGCCGTTACGCAGACCACGAAATCGAGGTGGATACGTCGGTAGAAACCGCTATCGAAGAGGATGGCACTCTCCATCCACTCATAGCTGCTCTGCTCGAAATCGCGCGCCACAGCCGGATGAACCACATCGTTGACAGCCTGCTTGTTAGCCTCGCCAGCCAGCAGAAACTGAGCCAGCACAGGCTTCTGCAAAACGCCCTCTGCACTGTAAACCTGCTCGCCCACCAGCTTCTTCAAACCTGCCTGCAAGCGGGCATCGGTGCGCATGAGCCGCTTAGCCTCAGCATCGCAGTCGTAAACCCGGATGCCCTGTTTCTCCAATATCCGGCACACATAGCTCTTTCCGCTACCTATACCCCCCGTTATCGCTATCTTCATCATAGTAGAAAACTATCAACTATAAACTGTCAATTATCAACTATCATTGCTGTTCCAGCAGATAATCTACCGTTTCCAGGTCGAGATGCGCCTTGCTCACCGAGCGCGGCACGCTGCGCAACTGGAGTTTGCACTTGTCAGAAGGGTTGTTAGCCAGATCGTTATAATCTACTACCACCTTAAACTGGCTCGGCTTGATGGTTCTGAAGAGGCTGGCTCCGATGGTGAATCTTACCGCCACTTTAGAAGGGAAGGTACGGAGCACCATGTTATCAGGCATGTTGATGGCCGTAACAGGCACATCGACCGACTCTTCGGTAAGCACATCAGGATATACCGCCAGACGCACCATCTGAGGCACAATCTTCATGCCACGTATCTTCTTGATAGGTACGTTGCGATGAATGGTATCCTGCAGGTTGCGCATGTTGAACGGCTCGATTTCTACCGATTCCAACTGGTCGAGCTGCTTCTTGTTTGCATAAACCGTAACCGTAGACGGCAGGAATTCGGTATGTGCCAGATAATAGCTCTTGCTGGTTGTAATCTTACCTCTGAACACCACAGGCACCCGCTTGGAAGAGCCGTAGGTGAAGAAGAAATCGTATTTTGCCGGCTTGATGGA
Organism: Segatella copri; assembly: GCA_021618535.1. Lineage (GTDB taxonomy): Bacteria > Bacteroidota > Bacteroidia > Bacteroidales > Bacteroidaceae > Prevotella > Prevotella copri_O. Next base: position 5,321 of record JAJWAL010000039.1, read on the forward strand.
AATCAGTTTGGTAGAGCCATAGAGCTGGGATGCCACCTGTTTCTGCACATCAGCCATCGGAATCTGTCCCGTTCCCGTTTCCTCGTCGGCATAATTGGCAAACCGGAATGTGAGCGGATGAATCTTGCCTCCGTAAGCATAGGTAACGAGTGTGAATCCCTTATCGCGCACCGTAATATGCACGGTATCAGGGAGTTCGCCGGTTATCACCGCATTGCGGGGCACGCCGGTTAACTGCACAGGAATATTGAATTCTCTCTCGGTAGTCTCATTGAGCGTCATCATCAGCCAGAAGATGCCGCTGAGAGCGAGAAAGAACAAAAAAATCAGAAACTCCTTATTCAGACCACTGAACAGGAAGCTTCTGACAGCTTTTAATATGCTCTTGATACTATGCATTAGGTGTCTGACTAGCTGCATCAGCAAACACGTAGCCCTTAGCTACAGTGATTACCACGCCACGAGCTATCTCAACATCAACGGTATTAGCCTCAAGGTCAACACGCTTAACAGTGCCATAAACACCGCCGCCTGTAACCACCTTGGTACCCTCTGCCAAAGCATTCTGGAACTTGCGGATTTCCTTCTGCTTCTTCTGCTGAGGACGGATCATAAAGAACCACATGATAGCGAAGATAGCTACCATCATGATGAGAAAACTCATGCTGCTACCACCGGCAGCTGCTTGCAATACTAAATTTGTCATGTCGTTAAAGTATTATCTATTATTATTTTATGTTCTATATATAAAAAGGTGTGGCCAGCAAGAAAGGCCTCCGTTATTTACTCACCCTCGCCCGGAGCGCGATGAATGCGCGGACGACGGCCGGCTGGGTGCTGGTTGTCTGGGCGCTGTTTTCCGGCATGTTCGCCGTGCTGTGCATGCTGATGCTGCTTGCGCTCAGGCATCTCCTTCTGGATGAGGTTGCGGCTGATGAGCTCGCGGCAGATGCTGTCGAGCATACCGTTAACATAACCGCCGCTGCGAGGAGTGCTGTATGCCTTGGCAAGTTCTACATACTCGTTGATAGTGACGGTAGCCGGGATGCCAGGGAAGTTCATAACCTCGGCGATGGCAATCTGCATGATAATCACATCCATATAGGCAAGACGTGAGAAATCCCAATTGCGCAAAGCCTCGCTCATATAGCGCTGGTAGGTATCGCAGTTGAGGATGGTAGCACGGAAGAGCTTGCGTGCAAACTCTCTGTCTTCAGCATCCTTATATTCCGGCAGCAATTCCTGCTTGGCCTTAGCTTCCGGGTCGAAACGCTTGATAGTCTTCAATACGAAAGTATCTATGATATCCTTGTCATCGTTCCAGTAGAGGCTCTTCTCCTCGAGGAATGCATCAAGATCTTCATTGTTCTGAATGAACTGCTTGTAGATGCGGCGCCATACCTCACGGTCGCGGCTGTACTCGTCGAGATCGGCGAGTTCCTCATCAATAGCACCACTGATATAATCAGCATAGAGATCACTAGACGTAATAGCAGTATACACTTTGCGCACCATTTCGATATCCTCATCCCAGTTGGAATGCTTAACATCTATCCATTCGAGCAGCATCTTGTTTTCTTCGAGCTGCAGAGCGAACTTATTGAATGCGAAACGTGGTGAAGGTTCCTGCTCACCCTCTCTCTTGGCACGAGCTACATCTACATCGTAGCGCTTGCGTGCCTCCTGGGTGATGGCAACGATGAGCTGCAACATGTAGTTGTACAAATCGTATGACTTGGAGAGACTAAACATCAGCTCCTTCTCAGCGTTCTCCATGTTATGATCGCTGTTTTGATAGTATGCGTAGGTTAACTGCACAATCTTACGTCTTATCAAATCCCTATTAATCATTCTCTAATGTTTTTAAAAGATTCATTTATTAAATTACCTAATACGCTTGCAAAAATACACATTAAATAGGTAATAGACAAGAAAACGGGCAAAAATTTCAGTTTATTTAAGCAAAAAATTGTATTTTCAATATTTTTTCTGCATGTAGAACATGTTTTTCGGCAAAAAGTTTGCTCATTCCAAATAATTTTCGTAATTTTGCACCCGCTTTAAGCAAAGCTAATCCGTGTGATGGCGAGTTAAGGCACATTTTTTATTAATAACTTAATTTAGAGTAACACAAAATGAAAGAGATTAATGTAACAGGTCAGAAGCGTACAGACCTTGGCAAGAAAGCTTCTAAGACATTGCGTAAGGAAGGTTTGATTCCATGTAACCTTTATGGTGAGAAGAAGGGCGAGAACGGTGCTCCTGAGGCTTTGTCATTCGCAGTTCCATTCGCTGAGTTGCGTAAAATCATCTACACTCCTCATGTATACGTTATCAACCTCATCATCGACGGTGAGAGCCACACAGCTATCATGAAGGAGATCCAGTTCCACCCAACAACAGACGCTCCTCTGCACGTTGACTTCTACGAGGTTAACGACAAGAAGCCTATCACTATCGGTATTCCAGTTAAGTTGACAGGTCTTGCACAGGGTGTACGTGATGGTGGTCGTATGAACCTCTCTATCCGTAAGATCAACGTTACAGCTCCTTACCAGGTTATCCCTGAGCACCTCGATATCGACGTTACTGAGTTGAAGATCGGTAAGAGCATCAAGGTAGGTGACCTCTCATTCGAGGGTCTCGAGTTGGCTACAAGCAAGGCTGTTGTAGTTTGCTCTATCAAGATGACACGTAACGCTCAGCTCGCAGCTCAGACTGCTGAGGAAGAAGAGGCTTAATCACTGAGTCATCTAGAGATTTTACGAACCTGAGTAAAACATTATCAAACATTGGATAAATATTTGATTTGTGGGCTTGGTAACCCTGGCGATGAATACGCCGGCACCAGGCACAACACAGGATTTATGGTATTGGACGCTTTTGCTAAAGCGTCCAATATTCATTTTGAGGATAAGCGATATGGCTTCGTAGCCGAGACTACGCTCAAGGGAAGAAAGATTTTCCTGCTCAAACCTACCACATTCATGAACCTCAGCGGTAATGCGGTAAGATATTGGCTGAATCAGGAAAAGATTGACCAGAGCCGACTGCTCGTTATCAGCGATGAGCTAGCCCTGCCTCTGGGTGCTTTCCGACTGAAGGCAAACGGCAGCAACGGCGGTCATAACGGATTGGGACATATCCAGCAGCTTATCGGTCAGAACTATGCCCGCCTGCGCATGGGCATCGGCAACGATTATCCACGTGGCGGCCAGATAGACTGGGTGCTGGGCAAATATACTGAGGAAGACATGAAGCAGCTGCAGCCGGCCATCGACCTGGGTGTAGAGATCATCAAGAGCTTCGTATTGGCTGGTATCGACATCACCATGAACCAATACAATAAGCTAGGAAAGAAATAATCATGAAAGAATCAGCAAGAATAGACAAGTGGCTCTGGGCTGCCCGCATTTACAAGACCCGCAGCATTGCTGCCGATGCCTGTAAGAATGGCCGCGTCATGGTGGGAGGCGTAACGAGAAAGCCTTCCTTCATCATCAAGCGTGGCGATGTGGTGAGCGTAAAGAAAGCCCCTATCACCTACTCTTTCGAGGTTCTCGACTGCATAGAGCAGCGCGTAGGCGCCAAGATGCTGTATGGTGTCTATAAAAACGTAACCGACCCTAAGCAATACGAGCTCCTGGAGATGAGCCGCATCAGCGGATTCGTAGATAGAGCAAGAGGCACTGGTCGCCCAACAAAGAAAGAACGCCGAGCCCTGGACGCCTTCGTAGATCCCGCCATGTTTGGATTTGACGAAGAAGACTGGGACGAAGATGAAGAATAAAATAAAACTCCCCCTACACTTCAAAGAGTATAGGGGGAGTTTTCTTGTATAGTCATAATTATCTTCCTTTCTTTCTTACTTTGCAAATATACAACATTTTAAAATACAATGCAAAAAATTGGGATAATTATTGCTAAAAATATACGAAATAGAAACTTATATGTGATATTTTGCTGCTTATTTTAAAATAAAGCTTAAAATATTTGGAGCGAATAGAGAAAAAACATACCTTTGCACCTAGTAAAAATGATGGAATCAGCATACACACTGATAACTAATCATACTCTATATGAGCATTATAAACTATTAATTTAAAATATTAGAGATTATGAAAAAATTATTCGTTATGGCAGCTATGGTGCTGTCTTCAGTAGGTGCTTTCGCACAGTACAATGCAGGTGACATCACCATTCAGCCTAAGGTAGGTTTGAGCATCGCAGACATCTGACCTCGATGATTCAAAGACTCGCGCAGGTGTAGTGGCAGGTGCAGAGTTGGAGTATCACGTTTCTCCTATGTTCGGTCTTAGTGCTGGTTTGCTCTACTCTATGCAGGGAGCTAAGGGCGATGCAGAAGAAGAGGGTGTTAAAGCTTCAGCAACTATCAAGAACGATTATCTCAACATTCCAATCCTCGCTAATGTTTACGTAGCTCCTGGTTTGGCTCTCAAGGCTGGTCTTCAGCCAGGTTTCAAGGTAAGCAGCAAGGTTACAGCCAAGGCTGGTGGTTTTTCTGTTACTGAAAACCTCGATGATGCATTCAAGTCATTCGACCTCTCAGTTCCTGTAGGTATCTCTTACGAGTACATGAATGTTTGTCTGGATGCTCGCTACAACATCGGTGTAACAAAGGTTATGGACGGCGCTGATTGCAAGAACTCTGTATTCCAGGTTACATTGGGTTACAAGTTCGCTCTCTAATCGAGAACTCTTGACAAGACAAAATAATAATCCCCGTTCTTCATTACGAAGAGCGGGGATTTCTTTTTTTCTCGTCATATCTGTTTGAAATAAGCCTCACGTAAACATGGAGTGAGGCTTACTATCGTTTTAAATGAAGCTTACTTCATTTTCTTTTCTAGAACATTCTGCCGCCTGGACGACCACCGCCAAAACCGCCATTGAAAGGACGGCCATGGAAGTTTGGACGGCCACCAGGACCACCAGGACCTTCAGGTCCACCCCTACGGGCATCCTTGCCTCCGAAGAGATTCAGGCGGTAAATCACATGCAGCATCGCATAGCTGTTGATGGCATTATACTCCGTATCCGTACGGGATGTAGCAGAAATGGCACGAGAGAAGGTGCTCTGCTGGCGGAGAATATCGTAGAACTGCAGCATGATGGTTAGAGGCTTGCCCTTCAGGAAACCCTGAGAAAGCTGCGCATTCCATACAAACTCATCCGTATTCATGCTGCTGTCGCTATAACCGCGGCGGCTGCTGATAGAGAGGCTTGAGTTCAGACTGGTGCCCCAAGGCGCTGTAAGCGTCATGCTTGGTCCATAAGAGAACTGCCAGGTATTGAGGTTGCTGTTAGGCTGCAACTTGTTTGTAGCATGGTTATAATTCAATGTTCCATCGAGCGAAAGCTCCAGCCAGTTGTTACGATAGCTGAAAGAGAGGCGCTCTCTCCAAGTAGTACTGCGAGTGGTATTCTTCTGGGAATCAGACTGCTTGTCGAGACTCAGATAACTCACATAGTTGTTGTAACCCAAGTAGGTGTCGGTATTCAAGTTCCATACACCGGCACTATCGATAGAGCAGTTGAACATAAAGGCTCCCATCACATTCCAGTTACCATTGATATTCTCAGGTCGGGTGATTCTTCCACCAGTCTTCTCATCGTAGGTCACCTTATTGCTGATGCTATTGTTGGTGGTTGAGAAGTTGATGAAGGTCATGACACCCTTGTTGTGGTTCTGCACGAAATTGTTGTAGAACAACCGGAAGTTCTGAGTGAACGATGGCTTCAATCCAGGGTTACCCTTTGAGATGTTCAGCGGGTCGCTGTTATCTGTGATATCAAGCAACTGAGAGATGCTTGGCTGCGCTGTGGTACCACGATAGTTCACACGCAGGTTGCTCATCTTTGAGAAGCGATAACGGAAATCGAGGGTTGGACTGATATTCGTCACGTTACGAACGGTATCTACATGCACTCCCTGATAATCCTGGATATACTTCGACTGCTGTGGCTGAATCATCACACCGAAGTTCAAGTTATACTTCTGACGGACGAATCGCATCATCACCTGGATATCGTGATTGTAGTTGCGATACTCTGAAAAACGGCTCTGATCATCATCCTTGTAATCTTCGAGATGACCGGCAAACGGATTCAGGTAACTATCCCAACCACGGTACTCCTGATCACCACTCATAGCATACTTGCTGAAATCGTAGGTGCTGCGGTCGCTCTTGGAGTAGCTGTAAGTAAACTTATAGCTGAACTGCAGGAAGGTAGCCTTCCAGAGTGGTTCACTATAGGTCAACTGGCCCGCATAGCTGTAATTCTTCGAAGGAGTCAGGTTATAGCGGTTGGTCTGATAAGTAGAATCCTTACCCTCCGCTGTCTGTACGAGATAGAGCTTGGCATTGTTGAGCGAGATGCTCTTGCTGTCATTATCCGTATATTTGGCATCCACACGGAAGGTGATGTTGCGTCCCTTGTTGCCCAACTTGCGGTTCACCTGCAGCATACCCCTGATATTGTTATTATCAGAATAGGTGATTCCGTTAGTCAACTGACTGTTCACCATAGCCTCAGCCTTGTCCAACTCCTCAATACCTTCCTCAGAAAGAGGGTCTTTGGTGGTAATGGTATAAGGATCCTTGTTGTAAGATGCCGACTGGCTGCCACTCAATCCATCGCTGGTACTCCAGGAGATGGAAGGACGGAAGAGGATATTGGTCATGGAATCAGGCATCCACTCCAAGCGGATGTTACCATTCCAGCTGTTGCTGCGAGAGAAATTCTGAGTCAAACTGTTGCTGAACGAAGAGCTGCTACCCATGAAGTTCTCGCTGGAACGACGGCTCCAAATATCGCCATCGCTGTGATTCCAGCGAAGTGAAGTATTGAACTTGAATTTATCCTTCAGTTCGTAATTGTAGTTGGCGGCAATCATCTTGCTGGCATTCAAACCGTTAGCACCTCCGAAACCTCTGCCAGGGCCACCGCCTCCGAAACCACGGTCGCTGGTGTTATTGGCATTGGCAAAGAGCATGAATCGGTTGTTATCATTGAAATAACCGCCCATGCCACGCATATTGTAGCGGCTCTTGTTGCCCACACCCAGGTCGATATTGGAAATCAAACCCTTGTTCATACCCTTCTTCACACCGAAGTCGAGCACGGTCTGCTCCTCACCGTCATCAATACCGGTTACCTTAGAGAGATCACTCTTCTCATCGTATGCCTTGATTTTCTCGATGATGCTGGTAGGCAGGTTTTTCAGGGCAGTCTTGGTATCGCCCGTCATAAACTCCTTGCCATCTACCAGAATCTTCTTTACCTCCTTACCATTAATCTTGATGGTACCGTCATCGCTCACCTCTGCACCCGGCAGACGCTTTACGAGTTCCTCAACTACCGAGCCTTCCGGTGTGCGATAGGCTGAAGAATTGTACACGAAAGTATCCTCCTTCAGGGTTACCTTCTGAGCCATGGCTGTTACCACAGCGCCTTTCAGCATGATAGCCTCAGCACCCAGCACAATCTTACCCATAGCCAGATCCTTGTTATCAGAAATTTGGATACGCTTCACAGTAGACTTGTATCCTACGCTCGAAATCTTGAGCAGATACTTGCCATTAGCCGGAGCGGTGACATGAAAGAGTCCGTTCTCATTACTGATGGCACCAGCTACATACGTGCTGTCGCTCTTAAGCAATTGAATAGTTACCTGCTCAATGGCCTCCTTGGTATCGCGGTCGGTAATCTGACCGGATATCAGTCGCTGTTGAGCAAAGGATGCTATTGCCATCAACAGCAGCAGCATCGTCAGAATCGATTTTTTCATTCTTATTTTTATTTGTTATTAT
>JAJWAL010000039.1:13255-25296 GCA_021618535.1 Segatella copri
CAGCAGCAGCATCGTCAGAATCGATTTTTTCATTCTTATTTTTATTTGTTATTATTTCCAACTATGAGTGTTTTCACACATAATCGCTATGATATTCTATTATCATTTTTGTTACTCGATTGTTTTGACGCGTTAAATACACCAAGGTTTAATGCATTCTGAGATAAAAAACGCAAATTTAGCAACTTTTTTTTTGTATTGTCTCCATTTTAGTGTATCTTTGCACAAAAATTAATACGTTAGAATGTTATGGAACAAAGAGTAATCATATCAACCCAACTGGAAAGCGAACTGGTAAGTGCACTTTCAGAATGCGAGCACGACAAGCTTTTTGTGCTTACAGATACTACGACATTGGAACTATGCATGCCTGTATTGCAGAATTTTTACTGCATGAAGGAAGCCCATATCATCACTATTCCGGCTACCGACAGCCATAAAGACATCGAAAGTCTGATGATGGTATGGAAAGGACTGCAGGAGGGAGGTGCTTCACGCCACTCCTGTATGATTAATCTGGGCGGCGGTATGGTAACCGACCTGGGTGGCTTTGCTGCCAGCACTTTTAAGAGAGGTATCAACTTTATCAATATCCCTACCACCCTGCTGGCTATGGTAGATGCATCGGTAGGTGGAAAGACAGGCATCAACTTCGGCGGACTGAAGAACGAAGTAGGTGTGTTCAACGATTCTAAGTTCGTTATTCTCGATACAGAATTCTTAAAGACGCTCGATGCAGAAAACATCTGTTCGGGCTATGCAGAGATGCTGAAACACGGTCTGATTTCTACAGAAGCAATGTGGGAAGAACTGGTCAGTTTCGACCTCAACAAGCCTGATTTGAAGCAGTTGCAGCGCATGGTAGGCGACAGCGTGAAGGTAAAGGAGCGCATTGTAGAGCAGGATCCTCACGAGCAGGGCATCCGCAAGGCGCTGAACCTGGGCCATACTTTCGGTCATGCGTTTGAGAGCTGGGCTTTGAAGCGCAAGCCTATCCTGCATGGTTATGCAGTGGCATTCGGTCTCATCCCTGAACTCTATCTGAGTGTTGCCAAAACCGGATTCCCTACTGAGAAGATGCGCCAGACCGTAAACTTCATCAAGGAATTCTATGGTACACTGGATATTACCTGCGATGACTATGATGAGCTCATCGAGCTGATGCATCATGACAAGAAGAACCAGAATGGCATCATCAACTTCACGATGCTGGGCGGCATAGGCGATATCCGTATCAACCAGACAGCTACGACAGAAGAGATCAAGGAAGCACTTGACTTCTTCAGAGAAGGATAATTCAGCTAAAGAATCTTTCTTCAGAGAATCCCTTTAAAGAAAGATTGAGCGCTTCGGCTTTCCGGTTTCGGTAAGCGGGAGTTGGTTTACATGAAGGTATTCTCTAGGAATCCAATATTTATGATCAGATAAGAGGCGGCGAACAGTCGCCTCTATTTTTTTCATATCCTCATCTTCCGTCAGGAGGACTGCAATCTCTCCAAACTTCCCGTCTTTCTTCTTGGCTATCATGAAAGGTTTTTCGAGATAAGGCTTCAACAGAGTCTCAACCTCTTCTATCTGTATTTTGATACCTCCACTGCAAATCACATTGTCTTTCCTGCCTTTGATACGAAAACGGAGTTTTTCCACCTTATTATATATATAGGATTCTATTTCCACTATATCGTTCGTTACCAGGGGTTCAGCACAGACCTGCGGAGCATCTATCACCAGACAACCTTCATCGGTCTGACTGATTTTCACACTATCGAAAGGCTGGTACCATTCGCTGGCCTCAGCACCATTAATTCTTCTCAGGGCAATATGCGAGAGCGTTTCGGTCATTCCGTAGGTACTCCAGATGGCAATATTGCCGGGAAGAGCCTTAAGTTTCTGTTCGAGAGCCTCATCTATGGCTCCGCCACCGATAATAAGATGCCTGATACGGCAGAGACGAGCCCGCTCTTCAGGAACCTGCAGGGTATTATAAACCTGCATCGGGACCATCGCAGCGAAGGTAATCTCTTCATTTACATCTTTCAAAGGATGCCCACTTGGGGATACAGAAATAAGATGGAGATGGCGCTCTATACTCCGCACCACCACCATCTTACCTGCAATATAATCGAGCGACATGCAGAGCAGGGCACTATCACCAGGTTTCAATCCCAGGAAATCACAAGTGATGCGGGCCGAATTGAGCATTCGCTTCTTCTCTACCATCATCGGCTTGGGCTTTCCCGTGGAGCCACTGGTATGCACCAGCACCCGGTCGCTACCATTATTCCATTCTGAAAGGAATTCTTCTAAAGTCATTTTACTACAAATAATTGATCACCACGAATCTCCAAAGGCATCGGTATATTATCAGTAAAGAGCTGACCGGTACCCAAGCCTTGCGGCATCTTGACATTAGGACCATATACTTTAGCTGCATAATGAGCAATAGCATTCAGACCGATATTACTCTCAAGAGCAGAAGTAATCCAGCTGCCGATACCGCGCTGGTTAGCCAGTTCTATCCACTCGTTGCATCCATAGATGCCACCATGAAGTGAAGGCTTGAGGATGATATACTGAGGACGGACGGTATCGAGCAAAGCCTGCTTCATACTCCGGACATTTACACCAATCAACTCCTCGTCTAGGGCGATAGGAAGCGGTGTTTCGCGACAAAGCTGAGCCATCTTAGGCCACTGATGCTGCTTGATAGGCTGCTCTATCGAATGAATGTCATATTTAGCCAAAGCCTCTAGCTGACTCATCGCATTCTCCGGCAAAAAGCCACCATTGGCATCCACTCGCAACTCAACCTGCTCCTTGGTATAAACATCACGGATGCGCTTGATGAGGTCGAGTTCCTTGAAGAAATCAATGGCACCAATCTTCAGTTTCACGCAATGGAAACCCGCCTGGAGCTTCTCCTCCAATCGTGCCAACATCTCCTCGTAAGTACCCATCCACACCAGTCCGTTGATGGTGATGCCCTCTTCTCCCCTACCGAAAGGAGAGTCGAAAAGATCTGTCAGGTTCTCCATTCCGGCTGGAACAGAAACCCCTTTCTGCTTCAACATTTCTGAAGAAGAAGATGCTCCTTCAGCAGGAACAATCTCCAAAAACTTCTTCGCTGCATCGAAGAACGAAGCGAAGGCTGTTTCCAAACCGAAGGTGATGCTAGGGTAAGCACGAATCATATCGTAAGGAATGCGTCCCATCTGCTCCACCATCTGGCAAACCTGTCGCAGGGTCATCTCATATTCCGGTTTGGCATCGCAACTGAGATCAGGGAGCGTAGCACACTCTCCCACTCCCTCTACCCCCGGCATTTCATCCGAGGTGAGAGTGAGATAATAACTGTGCCTCGTGGTATATACGCCACGAGACGTGCCTGCCGGCTGCTTGAAGTGGAGCGTGCGCTCCGAGATTTCTATCTTATACACTTTTATTGAATGTTGAGTGTTGAATGTTGAGTTTTTCTTCCTCACTTACTTTTTCTGCTTCAATTCATACAAATCTTTGCGGCGATCGCGAAGATTTCTTACAGCACCGTAGGTATGAAGCTCATTCAAGAGATTCAGGTCAACATCTGATACGAGAATCATCTCGGTATTAGGTGTTGCCTCTGAACGCTTGCCATCGTTAGGGAAAGCAAAGTCGCAAGGGGTGAACACGGCGCTCTGGGCATACTGGATATCCATGTTATGAACACGAGGCAGGTTGCCCACACTACCCGCAATGGCTACATAGCACTCGTTCTCGATGGCACGAGCCTGTGCACAGACTCTTACTCGGGAGTAAGCATTCTGGGTATCGGTCATGAATGGAACGAAGAGAATCTGCATGCCATCCTCAGCCATTAATCTTGACAACTCAGGGAACTCCACATCATAGCAGATCACGATACCAATCTTACCACAATCGGTATCGAAAGTCTGGATATGGCTACCGCCACTCAATCCCCAGCACTTCTGCTCATCTGGAGTTACGTGAATCTTCTCATACATATCCACGCTACCATCTCTGCGGCAGAGGAAACCGACATTATAGAGGGAATCGTCCTTAAGATAAGGCATACTACCCGTGATGATATTGATGTTGTAACTGATGGCCAACTCGCGGAAACGGTCACGGATTTCTTCGGTATACTGCGCCATCTTTCGGATGCTCTGCGCCTCACCCAAGTCGTTGAAACGAGCCATCAAAGGCGCATTGAAATACTCAGGGAAGAGAATGAAATCGCTCTTGTAATCGCTAACAGAATCAACGAAGAACTCAACCTGTTCGAAGAGGTCATCTACCGAAGCGTATGGGCGCATCTGCCATTGTACCAGTCCGATTCTCACAGTTGGCTTTCTATCTACATAAGAATCCGTAGGTGGCTGATAGTAGATGTTATCCCACTGTAAGAGGGTTGCGCAGTGTTCGCTCTCCTCATCGCTAGGAAGATAATTGCGGATGACACGGCGTACGTGGAAATCATTAGAAAGCTGGAAGGTAAGAACCGGGTCGTAAATCTCACGGTTTCTTACGTGCTCGATATACTCCTTAGGGCGCATCTTATCGGCATACTTGTGATAGTTTGGTATACGACCGCCAAACATGATAGCCTTCAGATTGAGTTTCTCGCAGAGTTCCTTGCGATACTCATACATACGGCGAGCCAGGCGCAAACCACGATAATCAGGGTGGATAAATACCTCGATGCCGTAAAGAATGTTTCCCTTAGGATCGTGGGTATTGAAGGTTTCATTACCCGTAACCTGAGCATAGGTATGATCGCCCTTCACCATATTATAGTTAACGATAATAGAGAGCGCACAGCCCACAATCTTATCATCAACGATAATAACCACCTGTCCCTCAGGGAAGATAGTAATGAGTTTCTTAATCTGTTCTTTTGTCCAGAATACATCTGAGTCTGCGTAAATACGCCTAAATGACTTGGCAAGCTGATCATAATCCTCCATACGGAGGTTGCGCATGCCTACCTTTTCGATTTTTCGAGTTGGTTCCATAACAACTGTATTTTTATTATTATCTAAATCCGGGTGCAAAGATACAGCAAATTATAGATACGACAAAGAGTTTTCGCAAATAATTGACATTTACGAAAACTCTTTTCATGTATTTGAAGAAAATCCCCCCTGAGATGAAAGATTTGTGCTAATATTTAGCCTCATCCTGCGGAATTGCCTCATTATGGTCATCCAGATATAGCAACCTGCCCGGGTGATACAGTTCACTTGCCACCGAGTGTTCATCCTGGCGGTATCGGGTCTGGATGCCACCGATGCCCAACAGGGTATGGAATATCGAAAGACTTGTCTGAACCTGCTTGGTATAGTTATCCGCCAGCGCTTTCACTACCTTCGGATATTTCTTATCAAAGCCCTGCGAGGTCCAGATGATGAAAGGCACATGAAGCTCGTAATCAGATGCCTTCGGTGCTGCATGGAGGAAGAGATTCCGATTGTCATCAAAGATATTCTCGCCATGGTCACTGGTATAGAGCATCGCCGAGGTAGGCTGACAATATATGCCATCCGGCTTATTCCTAGCCTTAGTCTGAACCAGCTCCCATTTCTGCAGTCGCTCCACAATCCCATGCAGGATATAATCGGTATATCGGATGGTATTATCGTAGGCATTCAGCAGGTCACGCCGGTTCTCCGGCATTGCCTCACTCCTGCCATCAGGCTTGAAGTAAGCAAAGCTGCGGGGATAACGTTCCTGATAATTGAAGTGGGAACCATAGGTATGAAGTACCACGAAGAGCTTGCGATAATGGTAATGGGCTGAGGATGAAGCATCAGCCTCCGGCAAGATCTTATCCAGTTTCCGCAACAGATCCTCATCGTAATGACTGCCCTGGACAGATTCTTCCTTCTTCAGAAAGTAATGCTCATCAGCCTGCTCTCCCAGGAAATCGATAAACGAATGGTTGGGCAACTGGTTGCTGATGAACACGGTATGAAATCCGGCTTCCCTGAAGGCTGCCAGGATGCCTTTCTCATGAAAGAGGCGTGGAAAATCCTCTGCCGAAGCTGCCGACAGAAGCATCGGTACACTCTTGTGGGTGGTATTGCTCTGCGTGGTTGCATCAGGGAAAGCCATGATACCCGGCGTTTTGGAAAGCAGCGGATTGGTATTCCGAGGATAGCCATAGAGACTGAAATTATGGGCTCGTGCCGTCTCTCCCACCACCATCACATACACTTCGGGAGCTTCCGCATCGTGCCCACTCCGGGCATCAAACCGGAAGTTACGGCTTGCCTCCTGGTAATTCTCGGACGCCGCATTGCGCTCGAAAGCCAGATAGAGGTTATAGCAGATATTGACGGGATAAAGCTGATTGCGCATCCGGTAACCATCCACCACTACATAACAGGCAAGGAGACAGAAGAGGCCGATGGATCCAGCCTCCATGACCCATTTGCGGATATGATGCTGGAAAGAGACGGATATCTGATGCTTCTTCCTGATATGGATGACAGCCAAGATGAGCAAGGGAAGATAAATCACAAAAACACCTACCACGGCAGGCAACAGATTGTCCAGCAGTTCCATCACTTCTCCCGGATTGGTGGTCACGAGATTCAGAAACATATCCACCGCTATCACTCCCGTTCCGAAGAGATAGAGCAATACCAGCTGAAAAGCGGCGAAAAAGACAAAGAGAAATGCCCACCATACCATCTTGCCCGGACATCGGGCTACAGAAAAGAACCACATATACAGTGCCAGAGGCAACAGCACATTGGCTGCGCCCGCCCAGAAAGAAAGTCTTTCGGTAAAGCACAGGGCGATATTGGGCAGCAGCAATGCCACCACCGCATACCAGTAAAGGAAGGTGCCCGAAGACACCTTATTATATATAGCATTACATATAGAATGATTCATAGACTACACCTTATTAAATATATATATAGCATATCACGGAAATGCATCATAAGTATTTCGTGAAAAGACATCATTAAAATGCCTCGTTGATATTAAAGAGGAAGCCAGACTGTCCTGACTTTCCAAATCCATAATCCAATCGTACATTCACATTCTTCTTGAACTCCCAGCGATAGCCTACTCCTGCATTCGGCAGAATCTGTCTGCTTCGCAACGCAGAGAACTTAGGGAAAACGGTACCTGCTCCAGCCCAGACCACAATACCATTTCGCTTCCAGACATGCTGTCGCAACTCCACGGTAGCCTCCAGGGAATGCTTGTCGCGATAACGGCCCTCGTAGTAGCCGCGCATCGAACAGGTACCTCCCAGTTCTGCCATCATTCCCCAAGAAGGATTGCCGAAATTGAGATTGGCTCCGAAATCCTCGGCAAGAATCGTTCCCTTGCCCAGTCGCTGATAGGCATCAAAACGGAAGTGAGTCGTACTGAAGGCATAATCATTACCCATAAATTTTGGTCTGAACATCTGCTTCAGATTCAGATAGATACCCCGGTGCGGATTGGTGAGATTATCCCGGTTATCATAAACCAGAGATACGCCCGCTCCTACATTCCAGATATGCTTATCCATCCCCTGCAGCAATTCCGGTCGTTCTATCTGCTTGCCTATCACATAGTCGTAAGCTGCCATAGGTCCCACATAGAAGTTATCGGCTACCCTGAACAGGAAGCTGGCCTCTGCCTGAGCCTGCCAACGCTTCATATCACTCTTGTTGTCATCGTTATCGCCCATCTCGTAACCGATTCCCCAGAAATCGGAAGGGAAGGAATAGAAATAGAGATGATAATCGATGCGGTAACGACCGGCAGGAGCTATATGATTGCCCCGAACACCCAACATATAGAAGCCCACCGAACTGACATCACCGAAAAGCGATACATTGGAAGGTGGCAAGATGCTATCGTTAGGATCGGTGCGGTAAAGTCCTGCCGCCACCATTCCCAGACCAAACTTGGTATCGGAAGCATAGTGAGGACCTCCGATTACACTGAAGTCGAACCGCTTATGATGCTTGTTCTTGTTAGCATCATTGAAGTAGTCAAGGAATCGTGTCATCCACGATTTCTTGACCTGCTGGGCAGTATCCACCTTCTCAGAAGAGAGGGAATCTGAAGAAATTGGCTCCGAGGCATAGCTGCTCAATGTCATCATCGCAAAAAGTATGGTTAGAATATGCTTCATAAAGTCAATATTTTCCTGTTGATTCTATTTTCGTCATTTACTAATAAACCAGTGACACTTCATTAATATACCAGTGACACATTATTAATATACCAGTGATACATTATCTATCCACAAGGTGTTACCTGGTGTTCCGATATAAGCACCGCCATCCGAAGAAGAGAACTGGAGAACGAGATGAGTAGGCGTTTCATCGGCAGCAGCCCATCCCACTTCTCTTACAAGCACACTCTTACCCTTACTGTTGCGGGCATAATCGGTAGAACGGAGTCCCATCGTTGCGGCATGATAGCCAGCCATTTGACGGATATCACCATAGTGGATGGTATAGGTTGCATCTTCCACCCATCCATTCGTACTCTTGCCGTATCTTACCACCATCGTACCCACTCGCTTGGCAGTGATGTTACCCTTGGCATCCTCGTGACGCTTCTGAAGATAGAGCACCACGATGGCATGGTCTCTTCCTGCCACTGTAGAGGCACCACTGAATCCATTCTGCTTGATTCGGTTGGCAACATTAGGAAGGTAGGTCTTGTAATCGAAACGCAGAGCCTTAGGACGTGCCGTAAACGGAATGCCCCAGTTGATGGCCTTCGGACCATCCTTGGTACTAGTAATCGGTTCACGAACATCTCCCAGGAAAAGGGAACCGGCTGCAAGTACCTTGATATTGATAAGTCCCAACACCTTTACCTTTTCTATATGAGTCTCCAGTTTGGCGCAATGCCCACTGCCGTGCCTGTCACGAAAAACCGAATTATTGGTCTTGTAAATGCCGGAAACATGAGCCAAGACATTGGATGAGCCCCAAGGAGACCCACCCTTATTGGTATAAGGAGTATTACCCTGGATAGTCATATTAGGTCCTACCGCATAAATGGTTTTCTGATTACCACCAATGATAGCCGACTCTTTGATATTTCTGATTACCCAGTAGTCCATATTTCCATATTTCAGAGGAACCACTTTTTTCTGTCCCTGCATAGGAAGACATGACAAAATAGCAAGCGCTAATGCAATGCCGAAAATTACCTGTTTTTTCATATCTATTGCTTTAATATTTCTAGATACTGCAAAGATAGAAAAATTTTTCGTACTTTCAGGTTTTCAGGGTACTAAAGAGAGAATTATTAAGAAATAATAATATATTTAGGGGATTTTAATCGAAGAAAAACAAAAAAGCCCTGCAAGAGCAAAAGCTTGGGATAGTTAAAGCTTTTGCCCTTACAGGACGTCTATTAACGGTTAGAATACATGTTGTCGTAGTACTTCTGGTAATCGCCAGAGGTTACATTGTCCATCCATTCCTGATTATCGAGATACCATTTTACGGTCTCCTCGATTCCCTCCTCAAACTGGAGTGATGGCTCCCAACCGAGTTCCTTCTGAAGCTTGCGAGAGTCGATGGCATAACGCATATCGTGACCCTTTCTATCGGTTACGTAGGTGATGAGGTCCATATCCTCGTCTTCCTTTCTGCCGAGCAGTCTATCAACAGTCTTGATTACCACCTTGATGATATCGATGTTCTTCCACTCGTTGAAACCGCCGATGTTGTAGGTCTCGGCAATCTTACCCTTGTGGAAAATCATATCGATGGCACGGGCATGATCTACTACATACAACCAGTCGCGCACATTCTCACCCTTACCATATACTGGCAATGGCTTGCGATGACGGATATTGTTGATAAACAGCGGAATCAACTTCTCTGGGAACTGGTATGGACCGTAGTTGTTAGAGCAGTTGGTCACGATGGTAGGCATACCGTATGTATCGTGGAAAGCACGGACGAAGTGGTCTGAGCTTGCCTTTGATGCAGAATATGGAGAGTGCGGATTGTACTTGGTTGTCTCCAGGAAGAACTCTTCGCCATAAGCCTCGTGGTTCTTACCGCTGGATGCCTTGGTAGTGAAAGGAGCAGGAACGCCCTCAGGATGAGTCATCTGCAAGGCACCGTAAACCTCATCGGTAGAGATGTGGTAGAAACGCTTGCCCTCGTAACCCTCTGGAAGACTCTCCCAGTAAATCTTTGCCGCCTGGAGCAGAGACAGGGTACCCATCACGTTGGTCTGAGCGAAAGTGAATGGATCCTTGATACTTCTATCTACATGGCTCTCGGCAGCGAGATGGATGATGCCATCCACCTTGTAGTCTTGCATCAGCTTCAACATCAGGTCGAAGTCACAGATATCACCCTTAACGAAAGTATAGTTAGGCTTGTCCTCGATGTCCTTGAGGTTAGCCAGGTTGCCTGCGTATGTCAACTTGTCGAGGTTGATGATGTGATACTCAGGATATTTGTTCACGAAAAGTCTTACTACGTGTGAGCCGATGAAACCTGCACCGCCCGTGATAATGATATTCTTCATTTCAATTAATAACTTATAATTAATAATTATTTTGCTGCCGCCAATTCAGCGATGCACTTCTTCAAACTGTCAGTCCAGTATGGCACCTTGAATCCGAAAGTCTGCTTCAACTTACTCTTGTCAAGTACAGAGAAGTGAGGACGCTTCACTGGGCTTGGGAACTCCTCGCTGTAGCAAGGCTGAATATCGCAGGTATTTCCGCTCAGTTCGCAGATAATCTTAGCGAAATCAAACCAAGAGCAGACACCCTCATTAGAGAAGTGGTAGATGCCCGTCTTATCCAACTGGTCAGTTTCGATGATATGTGAGATGACAGCAGCCAGGTCGCCAGCGTAAGTTGGAGTACCCACCTGGTCGAAGACCACCTTCAGGGTGTCATGGCTTGCCGTGAGACTCTGCATGGTCTTCACGAAGTTCTTACCCCACTGCGAGTAGAGCCATGCTGTACGGATGATGATATGCTTGCATCCAGTAGCTTCAATACTCTTTTCGCCTGCAAGTTTCGTTTTACCATATACCCCCAAAGGATTCGTTTCCCAATCTTCACGGCAAGGTATATTCTTGTCGCCCTGAAAAACATAGTCGGTAGATACATGAATCAAAGTACCATCTACCTCCTTCATAGCCTGTGCCAAATTTCCCACAGCAGTATTGTTGAGCAGATTAGCCAGATCGTAATCTGTTTCAGCCTTATCCACGTTGGTATAAGCAGCGCAGTTAACAATTACCTGAATATCATTCTCCCTCACCTTTTCTCGGATAGAGTCAAGATTGGTGATATCCAGTTTTTCATAGCCTTCAGCCACATCGGTGAAGACAAACTTGTGATTGCTTTTTTGGGCACAGATTTGCATTTCATGTCCCAATTGACCATTAGCGCCTGTTACTAATATATTCATTGTTTTAATATTTTATTCAATATAATATTTTAAAGTCTACTTACTATTTTCCTCTACACATGAAGAAAACTGATTTTTCTCTCGAAATCTATTTCCTACTACCTATATATAAATCTATTCATCCATATATAAATATGTGGCAAAGGTAAAAAAATAATTTGAGTTGACCAAAGAAAAGAAAAAGAAAAGAGAAGAAACTAACATATATTAAACAAAGACCGCCATACTTTTTCACAAAAGCATGGCGGTTTTCCCTAAAACATAATAGATAAGCTTTGCCTTTAAGGGCAAACTTGAATCATCAAGTAGCCTAGTCTATTACCAATCCTTTTTCCCTAATATAAACTAAACCTGTTTTCCTATTTAAATCAACATACTAAATCAACAAAAGGAATTTTCTTTATCATTAAATACTTTTAGAAGACTTGAAGTGGTAATTAAACCATAAAAACTACTGTTTTCTGATTTCGGTTGCAAAGTTATATCATTTTTTTCAAAGTTGTATACCTAAGTAGTATTTTAGTAAAAAATAAGTCTACCAAAGAAACAGATAACTCCTTAAGAATCATATACTTTGATACATTAACTATTTTTATCTAAAGTAAATGGTATTATATGAAAGGAAAT
>JAJWAL010000160.1:0-4821 GCA_021618535.1 Segatella copri
AGTCTCAATATATAGAGGGTTACCTCTTCTGAGATTTTATCCGGACACTAGTGTATCAGGATATTTATAATTAGTATATCCATCATCCCCCTCCTCTTCAAAAACAGGTTGAACTTCAAAAGTAAAATCTGTAAAGAACACATCTACCACCAAACGATCGTACTTGATATTTGTAGTGGGATAACGTTCTTGCAGGGCATCACGTACATCAGCCAGCAAAGTCTTTGGAGAATTTTTGTATGTATCCCATTTAGACTTTGGCATGATATACAACAAATCCAAATCAGAGATACCTTTTATACCAGTATAACGTCCATACGAACCAACTCTCAAACTATTTGCAGTTTCAGAATCGGTATCTCTAAATGTTTTATTTAACTTCTTGGTAATTTCGTTATAACGACTACCAATCTTTTCGTAATTATCAACCTTGATATTATCAAGAAACGTTGAAAAAGAAGAACTTACTGTCATATCAATACTTTTTAATTATTTATGATGCAAAAGTACCTCTTAACATTGCAGACCTGCTTCATTGTTTCCGGAAATTATATATCAGCGTTATATTTTATGATATTTTTAGCTCGACCTACAAGACTTTCCTTCAAATCTTGGGGTTCAAGTATCTCACAATTATCAGCATAAGACATCATTATCGTCTCGAACTCATAATTCGGAATCAAGTCTAAAGAGAAGATAGTATATTCTTCGTGTCGTTCAACTACCCGCTGTGAATGATGAATAGGCTTTGTCTCTATATAAGAAGAGGTGGGTGGATATGCCTTGATGACAATATGGCTGCAAGATTCATTGAACTTTAGTGATACTCCTACTATATCCTTGAAACAAGCGTCAATATCTCCTTCATACGGTTCATAGGATTCTTTCTCCAATACCTTGTAATCATCAATTCTGTCCAATGGTATAACAACCAGCGGTAACTTTTCAGACTTGGCAGGTTCCTTGCCCACCAAGAACCACCTATTATTATATTGGCGCAATTGATAAGGATGTACCAGACGTTCCCAAGCTTCACCAGTAAACTTATGATATTGAAGCGATACCACCTGATGACTCGCTATTGCTTCATACAATCGGGAAAAATAATTCAGTCCACGCAAATCTTCGTTCTGCGAGAAGCTAACGTATGACTGCTGAGCATTATCCAAATTGAAGGTTGATTTCATCTGAGCAATAGTGGCTTCCAACCATTCGTGATTTGGCAATCCTTTGAATCGAGACAACATACTAATGGTATCTGAAAGCAATTCTGCCTCCTGCTGACTCATTGGAAGATTCTTAATTGAAAAGTTTGAATCAGAATAACGATAATAAACTTTATGACCATCTCTCTTTGTTACCAAAGGGATAGCCCCACCTGCCTTCCGTTGCATAAAGCTTATATCTGCACGAACTTGTCGCTCAGTAACGGAAGAACCATCATAATAAAAAAGCTCTTCATTGCAGGCTTTTACCAGGTCATCGATAAAATATTTCTTTCTCCTATCACGAAAGCATCGGTCCAAAACCATATATCTGATATTGGCATTCTTTCCCTGAGCCATAAGCTAATTCTATCTAATCTTTGCGATTAATCTTTGTAAAATTCACAGGTGGAAGTATAACACTTCCCAGTCCAGCCTTTAATGCGATATTGGCAATATGCTCACGAACAAAAGGAAAAATGATGGCAGCACCATTAATTCTACCAAACTGTTCATTGTCCAATATTTGAGAATTACCAGTTCTCTTAAAAACCCCAACAAAAGATACCACTATCTTATATTGCTCTTCATCTTTAAGCTTATTCGTTACAGTGGTAGTAAGCTTAACGTTTACAGTATTATCCCTTGAACCAACACCTGTTTCAAAAGATACCTCCTGCTCCGATTCACTAAAGTTTATTTTTCCTTTGCGGGTAAAACTAGATTCTGTGAGCAGAATACTCTCTACATTAAATCCAGATTGCTTGTCCTTAATATTGTCCATCATATTTAAGCTGCTTGTAATAAACTGTCATCAAATGACATTACGATTTCCTTATTATTTAACACGATTTTATCCTTATACTCGTTACTGGTATAATCCAAGTCAAGAGATTCTATTTCAACGGCAGTATAAGTATCATAGAATTCCGGTGACATCGTATTAAAATCAACAGAATTGTCCTTATAAGTATCTAAGTCCTCAGAAGATTCATTTATGGTAATATGCTCATCCAACATCAAATCACCTTGTGCATACTCTGAGCCTTGAATACTCCAATCAATATGCTCAATTCCTACATAAGCATCTTCTGAGATAAAAGAAATATCCTCATAAGGGATTGCGCCATAAGCACGTTCAAAGAAATCACATTCCCATATAGCAAACTCATCGCTATCAAATACCACTTGAGGTAATACTTCAATCGTATGTAAGTTTGCCAATTGGTCATACTCATAATTGACTTTTACATTTTTGAAAGTTTTGACAAATTCCGTCAATTGTTCTTTCAAATAATCAAACGCTACCATATCTAAAATGTTTTAATATATTTCTAACATCCTGTGCTAACTCAATTGCTTGATTACTTTGTGTAGAAGTAATATCAACTTCTTCATAATCAGCTTTAGTTCTCAACTTTTTCAACTGACCTATTTTGTTAGCAAATTCCACGACTTTTTTCTTATCCATGATAGAAGTACAAGCCTGTGTCATTCGCTTACGAACATACCCAATCATAATTTCATGAGAGCCATGAAGCGTTGAATCAACATCATTCTTCATTTCATTCTCATTATTGATGCCAAACTTCTTATAACAAAGATGCTTCATGAGAAGAAGGCAACTATAATAAGCACTATGAGGAACTACTAAAAAATAGCATTTATTAGTATCGTTGTTAATATCCTCAGCAGCACTCATAAACAAGTCTGACTTATTTGTATATATGCTCATCATAAGCTAAATATTATACTTGTCCGAGATTTGGTGGCAAAGTTATCATTTAACATTGCAAACATACTTCATTCTTAAAAAAAATATATATGTTGAAAGCACCCTCAATACAAGCTAAAGATACTTTTGCTCTTGTATCACCAGTTTGTTCAATACCGGCAAGAGCTTTTCTATCTTGCGGCACTTCACCTTATTATAATAGAAGTCTATATCATCGAGGAGGTCATAAGCCCTATACCCAAGCCCTAAATCCCTACCATAGGGATTAGGGATGTAACCGCCCTCTGTGCTGTTTTTCTAAAATCATCCCGTCCTTCTTTACCATTAAAGAAGGCTCCACCTCTCATCTCGGTCTTCTCCCCTCAGGGAAGAAGAGGAAAACCGCCCTCCGGTGCTCAGAACCGCTACGCTCTAAGGTTGGCGGGGCATCAAAGCCCTCACCATGGTTGTGCGGGATGGGACCGCTGGGCTGTTATGGGGATCAGCTTGCAATTATATTGCTGAAAGTGAGTGCATGGAGGGGGCTTGCAGGTTAAGCCCACCAGAATTGTTCCTCATTGCAGTATCGCTCTGCACTTGTCGTCGCTCGAATGAGGATGTTATCTTATAAATATTGTTGCACTATATTTGCTAGTTCATCAGCATAAGAGGATGTATCTGATACATATTCCTTATTTACAAGAATATAAAGTGATAAATCATTTCTTCTAAAATGCTCGAACTTGTCATCAGAAACCGTTGAAAGCACGAAACGACGATAAAGACGGAAACGACGGGATACCATTCCATCCTGATCTTTTTCGTCTTCTGCTCCAATAAAAAAGAAAGAAGCCTTTTCGTCTCGCTTCATTACATCTAACATTATATGAAACATTGTATAGAGTATCGTTCTAACCTCGAAAGTATTGGAACGAAGACTAAACTTATTTTTACTGTTGATGTTTGCCTTATCGAAGAACTTCACACAATAAGCGTGTTTCTTATAACATTCAACTCTTACGATATAGGCATGATGGGATTTGTCTGACTTAAACCGATATTGCAAGGTCTGAATCAGATACTCATCACTCTCACTTTTATCTATCATTTGAAAGATAAAAGGATAACCATCAGACATCAACCGTTCCATTAGATTAACTTTTTGTAAACAGGTATTGCAACCTTATCCATTTCTTCTTTCGAAACCTTAACAACTCCAGGAGTTGCATCGAAATAATCTACAGGATAACGATACTTGCCATTTGGCATCAAAACCTTAGTTACACGGCGAAAGAGAGAGATTCCCTCTTCTGTAACGATCTTTGTTACCGTCTTATCTATGATTTTTCCCATAATTTTTTATTTTTTATTTTAATATCGCCTGCAAATATAAGGGTTTTCTGTGAAACTACCAAATTTTTGGGGCGTTTTTTCTACTCCGCCCAATTACTTATAGAGATCTACGGTGATATCGAATGGTGAATCGAAATCGTTCAGCATCTCGGTCTTCTTTCTTGATTATTCCTTATCTTTTTTTATCTCGTCAGCAGGTTTCTCCACCAATTTTTGCTCAGCCTGGCTGGCAGTGGGCGCAATGAGATTGTTTCCGCCATGAATATTGAAGATAGCATGGGGATCCTGACACTCCTTGATTTGATCGATGAGGCCATGATACTCCTTGGACATCATCTTGCGTAGCAGACATTGCACTCGGGAGACGTCGGCAAAGTGATTCTCATTCATGAACTCCTGTGCCTTCTGTATCATGTACAAATTTTTATCCTCCATACTAAATTAACCATCTAGAATTAATAAAAGCCAATTTTCAGCAGCAATTGACCATAATCGTAAGCGGTCACTTTAGGTACGTTAAGCCATAAAATGAATGCTTTTTTATTATCT
>JAJWAL010000161.1:0-4566 GCA_021618535.1 Segatella copri
TAAACCAAACCCGTATGAGACATATTTTCAGTTCATTCATGATATGTCTGAGCCTGTGCTGTGCCCATACCTCAGTAGCCCTTGCGGCTCAGAACGGCTTTACGCTGTCCACTAAAATCCATCTAAATCATATTCTTCGCTGTCCAAATCCAGACTGTCGTCGTTGCCGAAAGTTGTATTTGGTGCTTTTTCTTCCTTTATATCCGCATCGGTTCCCTGGGTTCCGGTAGTTCCGTTGCTGAAAGTTCCGGTCGTGCCATTATCGAATGTTCCGGTTGTTCCGGTTTCTATTTCACCGGTTGTTCCGCTTTCGGCAGTTCCGGTTTCTTCTTCATTTTCTTCTGTATCATCCGTCTTTTCCTGCTGGATGATTTCCTCCGGTTCTTCAAGCAGTGGGGCCTTGCTGATTTTCAGCGGTGCCAGATGCTGGGTATAGAAGAGGGTATAATCGTCGTAGCTCAGACTGGTGCCCAGCAGCAGGAGGTTTGGCTCGCTGATTACGATGCCTCGGGCTCCCTTTGAGAGGAGCTGGGTGATGGCCTGATGCTGGTAGATGTCGTTGGCATACTGGCGTGCTTCGTCGTAATTGCGGAAGCCCTTTACCTGCATGCGGTGCAGACCATTCTGCTCGTCAATGACGAGGTCGAAATTACGCACGAGATAGGAAGTGAAATTATATTTCGCCATCTCGAAGAGCAACTGGTTCTCGTTTACAGAATCAGGTACGTAGGCGAGCATGAAGACGAACGGCTCGTTGCGCTCAATGCTGAATACCTTTGCTTTGGATTTGATATCATCATTGAGTACGGCGTTGCGGCGCGACCATACATTGCTCAGGTCGAATGTGCCGCCCTTGAGCTGTCTGCCGGCTTTCACGCCGTTGAGAATCATTCCTGCCATTTCGCTGAGTCGGCTGTTCGGATATTTCTCTACCACCTGCTGCATATCATCAAGACAAGCCTGGATATTACCCTCGTGGAGCTGGGTGAGTCCGCCGATAAAGAGGAATTTGTCGCGGTTGGCTCCTTCAGGATAGCGCTTGTCAGAGATAGCCCTGTTGTGTACCACCTTATTATATAGGTTAGCCTTGAAGGCATCGTAGGTGGCAGCATAGAGCGAATCTTCGAGATGAATGCCCATCTTCGCATCTTCCTCATAATAAGGAGAGGTGAGCAGGGCGGTCCATTGGCTCTCCGGATAATTCGCTTTCAACAGGTCGAGATAGCGGCTGGCGATGGCTGGCTGCTTCCTGATGTTGTAGAGCAGGTAGAGATGATAGTAGGCATCATCGAGATGTTCGTATGCAGCGTTCTTCTTCACCAGTCGCTGCAGCATGCGTTCGCTTTCGTCCAGATCATCAAGCTTATCTTTCAGGATGATGCCGGCATGCAGCAGTCCGTCGTCCAGAATCTGATTGCTTTCTGCCATCTTCTCTTCGGTGAGCGGAATCTGAGCGAGATAGTAGGCACGCTGATGCGGATCTTCTTCTGCACTCAGGTTCTTCTCTTTCTCCTTCTCAAGGTCTTTCTTCTGTGCCTCGTTGAGGAGTGAATCGCGCTGTTCGTCGGTCATTTCTTCTACACCTTTGGCATCGGCTACTACGGTCTGGTTGCTCCGTCGCCAGTTGTCTATGTTCTTTCGTTTGCCCCAGAGGCGTTCAAACTGCTGTTTGCCTTGGGCTACGGCAGATTGGGAGTAGAAATACCAGGTATTGCTGTTGCCGAAACCGCCGTTGCCCATGGCTCCGTTTCCGAAGCCGGATGAGGCATTGCTGTTTCCCTGATTCCTGTTATTTCTGCTGTTATTACCATTGCCGTTGTTTCTGCCGGCACTTTGGTTGTCTTGTTTTTCTGCCAGTTCCTGGTCGGCAAGTCTTCTCTTTTCTTCCTTTTCCTGCTTTTTCAGGGCTTCTATCACCTTGTCAATGGCGACATTCCGTTCTGTTTCGCTCATGCGGGCAAGCGATTGCAGGGAGTCCTGCAGATGGATGGCGTCGGTATAAGGCACCAGTTCATCGAGAACCTTCGAACGGTCGGAGAGCTGTTTGTAGTCTTTACGGTCCTGGTCTAGGAGTCCGATGGCAGCATCATAGCATCGCTTGGCATCGCCATATCGGTGGCATTGCCAGTATACATTGCCCAGATGCAGCAGCAATACACCTTTCTCAACTCCGTTTCGGCTTGATTTCGCGGCACCTTTTTCGTATGCAGCAATAGCCTGAAGGGTATCGCCCTGATTGAGATGTATGTTGCCGATGGCATAATAAACCTGGTCGAGATATTCCTGATTCTTGTCGCTCGCAGCCATTCGCTTCAATTTGGATACCATCTTCCGGGAGTTGTTGGTTGCCAGTACCTCGGTCATGGAGATGCGGGCGTTGAACTCCAGTTCGTAAGGCGGATTGAGGCGGATGACATGCTTGAAAGCGCGGTAGGCATTCTGGGCATGTCCCTGTTGTGCTTCTACCTGTCCCATCAGATACCAGAGGCGGGCTTTCTGCTTGCGTCGCATCTCATAGCCGATGGCTTTGCGGAGATACGGAACGGCTTCCTGATAGCGTCCGGTCTTCAGATAGTAGAGGGCATAGGTCTTGTCCCATTCCTTCTGGGCACGCCAGTGGATGGAATCGCGCTCGATATTACGGATTACATCTTCGGCATCGTATATCCATCCCGATTCGAGATAACTCTTGGCGAGCCAGGCACGTGCCTTGCCGTAAATGCCGGGTTGGGTAGCGTAGAGACGGCTCATATAGGCAAAGGTGGCTGCTGCCGACTGGAAATCGCCCTCAAAAAACTGGGAACGGCCCATCAGCATCCATGCCTTCCAAAGGAACGGATTATATTCACGGCGCTGCAGCCATTCCAGGTCTTTAGCAGTCTTGCGGCGTTTCTTGTCCCATACCGGGCGGCGCTTGATGCTGTGCTGGTGAATGGCTTTCTCGCATTTCTCGATGGCGAGGTCGTAGTTCGACTTGCCCAGTTCGCGGCTGTTCTTGTTGCCAACAGTATAATAAGGAATCATTTCAGAGTAATTATCCTTATTTCCGTTTTCCTTTTCGAGCGAGCCTTCTATATAGGCTACGGTACCATTATAATAGGTGTTGTATCGGGCGTTGAAGGCATGCCACCATCTGCTCTTCGCCGTATTTTTCTGCGTAGAGCATCCTGCTATGGCCATTGCAAAGGCAAGGACAACCATAGCTGGCAAGAGGTTTCTGAATGGGAAATGCTTCAACATAAGTTTCTTCTTTATTTAAAATTATACTTTCAGAGCGTGTGAAAGCCTTAGTGCTTTCTGGCAGCCAGTATCTTTGCTGCTGCAAACAGGATGATGCTGACGAAGATGATGGTTGCACCTGATGGCACATTGAGCAGATAACTGGCATAGAGGCCCACGATGCAGTCGATGCAGCCTATCACGATGCTGGCACCTATCATGCGCTTGTAGCTGTAGGTGAAGAGGTTGGCTGTCATCTGTGGTATGGTGAGCAGACTGATGGCAAGTACGATGCCCACCATCTTGATGGTTGCCACGATGGTCATGGCGATGAGCGTCATCATCATATATTCTATTGCTGTAACCGGCAGATGTTGTGATTTTGCAAAGGTGCTGTCGAATGCGATGGTCTGGATAGGACGCAACAGAAAGGTGAACAGCAAGGCAACAAACAGGGTAAGACCTGCCAGAAGCCAGAGGTCTGTGCTGTCGATGGCAAGTATACTTCCGAAGAGGAAAGAGGGCAGGTCGGGCATGAATCCCGGAGTAAGGAAGCAGCAGATGATGCCCACGCTCATGCCCAGGGTCCAGAACATAGCGATGGCAGAGTCTTTGCGCACATCTTTCTTCCGTGATACCCATTGCACGCCGAAGGCACTCAAAATGGCGAATACCATGGCAGAGAGTATGGGGTTGATGCCTGCAAATACGCCGATACCGATGCCGCCAAAAGAGGCATGCGTAATGCCACCGCTGATGAAAACCAGCCGGCGTGTGACGATGTAGGTGCCTACAAAGCCGCACAGGATGCTTGCCAGTAGGGCGCCAATCAGCGCGTTCTGAAAAAATGTATATTGCAGTATATCCATGTCTTTACTTTGAACTTTGAACTTTGAACTTTAAGCTTTGAACTTTGCGTGTTACGCATTGCATGTTTAACTTAAAAAACTGATGACTTCGTCCTTTATCTGGTTGGGCAGGTTGATGCCTCTCAGTATCAGACTTCTGTTCCATCCCGCCACCTCGTCTGGCTGCATCGTATAGAGCACTTCCGAGAATTCCTCTACTTCCTCATCGGTATAGTCGTCGGCAGCTCTTCCTGCAAACCGGTCTAGTTCTTCGTCATCGTAGTATTCTATTTCCTTGGTGGCGGCTTCCATCATGCATTCCTGTTCGCATTTGGAGTTCTCTCCGTTGCATGTATTGCACGAAACTCCTTCCTGCAAAGGTTCCTCATCCTCTCCCTTGCGATGAGAGATGATGCCGAAGACTGCGGAAATCACTCCTAGTGCCACCAGGGCCAAAATCAGGTACAACATTTACTTTGAACTTTGAATATTGAACTTT
>JAJWAL010000005.1:0-33351 GCA_021618535.1 Segatella copri
TTCCAAAATTACGTTAAATCACGCTTGTGAATTTTCACTTGCGAAACTTTAGTAATATACTGTTTATGAAGAAATTTATACTAAGTTTCGCATTGATGGCTGTATGTATGTCTATGGCAGCCATTCCTGCACAAAAAAGAATAAAGAGACATATTCGTCTCGAAAATGGCACGACAGTACTTGCCGAGCTTAGAGGTGACGAGTTTGGCAGTTGCTGGCAAACCAGGGATGGCCGCATATTCACAATCGTCCCGGGCAACGACATATATAAGGAGGTATCGGCAGAGAACTTAGCCTCTAAGGCAAATCAAAAGCGTATAGCAGCAAGTAAAGCACGTGCAAAGCGCACAGCATGCAAGGTGGGCACACGCAGCGTTAGCGCAGGTGAACACCAACCATACATAGGCAAGAAGAAGGGACTGATTATACTTACCCAATACAGCGACCTGAAATTCCTGCCAGATCACGATGCAGTCTTCTACAAGGATTTTGCCAACAAGGAAGGCTTCACTACTCAGTACGGACATAACGGCTCTGTACGTGACTACTTTATGGCGCAAAGCAATGGACGGTTTGAACTTGACTTTGATGTTGTCGGTCCTGTCACCCTCCCCAAGGAATACGCCTACTATGGAGCGCACACAGAAGATGGTGCAAACGATGCCCATCCAGGCGAAATGATAGCAACGGCATGTGAACTTGCCAACGAGCAGTTTGACATCAACTTTGCCGACTACGACTGGGACAACGACGGCGAAGTGGAACAAGTGTATATCCTGTTTGCAGGACGCACAGAAGCCAGCGGCGGCAACGAGAATACCATTTGGGCTCATGAGTGGAATTTAGTGGAAACCATAGGGGCACCTATAACACTTGACGGTGTGAAAGTGAACACATACGCATGTGGTTGCGAACTGGCTGTAACATACACCTATGACGAGGAGAATGATACATATATTGTTACGGAGCGTCCTGATGGTATAGCCACCGTCTGCCACGAATTCGCTCATTGTCTGGGATTCCCCGACATGTATGACATCTTGTATAGCGGATTGTATGGCATGGGGTCTTGGGATTTGATGTGCATGGGATGTTACAATGGTGACCCAAGTGGAACCTGTCCGCCAAACTATACGGCATGGGAGCGTATGTATGCAGGATGGCTGGAGCCGATGGTGCTCGACAAGCCTACGACTGTCAAGGGCATGAAGCCGTCAAGCCAGTACGGGCAGACGTTCATCATATACAACGACAACAACAAGAATGAATACTATCTGCTCGAAAACAGACAGCCGGATGATTTCTATGATTCTGCATTGCCAGGAAGTGGACTCATGATTACGCACGTTGACTATGACCCCACAATATGGAAATACAATATAGTGAACACCAAGCTCGACAAGGACAACAATCTCGGCGAAGAATACAAATTGTTGGAAAACGACCATGAACGTTGTACCTTGTTCCGCGCCGGCAACCCAGAAGATATTGATTACGAGTATACCGATCTTTATCCGTCAAATGGCAACAACCAGCTCACCGACACATCCACACCCGCAGCAAAGCTCTACAATGTCAACAAGGCTGGTACGCTGTTGATGGGCAAACCTATCACTAACATCACCCAAAACGCTGACGGCACCATAGACTTCGACTTTATGGGTGGAAGCGATACTAATGTTGTTACCGCAGTAAATGGTGTGAATGTTATGCCTACAATGCAACAAGATGGATACTATAACATTGAAGGCATATACGCAGGAAAAGACTTCAACACACTGGAGAAAGGCGTATATATGTCTAACGGAAAGAAAATCATAAAGAAATAAACAACTTTTTTTAATTTTACAGATTATGAATTACAAGAAAATGAGTTTAAGAGCCTTGATGCTCGGTTTTATGGCAGTATTGTTTGCTGGCTTTACAAGTTGCAGCAGCAGTGATGACGATGAGAACAAGACTGTGGAGGAGAACAATGCTCCTACCTCTGGAGTTTTGTCATGTTCCTTTGAACCTTCAGAAGATGAATTGGCTTTATGCAACATCACGGCGGAGTATACCGATGCATCTGGGAAAATCCAAACGGAGGAAATTACTGGAAAATGGGAAAAAAATATAACTTTCACAACATTGCCAACTAAAGTCTCAGTGACTCTCAAGCACTCGTTGAAAGCAAATGTTGAGCTTTCAAAAGAAAGCTATCACTTTGGTGGTCTGTGGGACGATGTGGTATATGCCATCAAAAAAGATGGTTCAAAATACTGGCCAATCCAAATGGGACCTCGTTTAATTCACAACAATGCTGTAGGAAAAGCAAAAGTAGAGGATTTTATTACAAGAACAGCAGTGCTCAAAACAATCTCCTACACGATTAGCAACAAGCCAAATGAAGACGGTTCTTACATTTATTAAGTAACTACAAGACAATGAGACAAACCATCATCACATTGTTTTTTCTTTTATCAATCGGAGTATCATGGGCTGGAGAGCGCAATAGTACCATTACATTGGGCGTGCGCAACTTCACCTATACTCCGAAAGAGGAGAAAAAGACCGTAGGAAGCGCATTGGGAACTATCGCAAGCATGGTAATTACTGGACAGAACACTACCCAACAACCACAATATAAGGATGCGGTGAGGGCTGCCATCGTCAAGGGATTGGCTTCTGGTTTTCGCACTGTTGCCACCGACATGGAGAGTGTTGGCGACAAGGCAAATGGCGAGTTCGATTACTATGTGAATGCGACTATCAACAATATCTCCACGACAACCAAGACCGAGCCGTTGACTACCGTCAAGGATGGTGTTAAAACTTGGTATAAGGCTATGGTTGGAATTACCATACAGATAAAAGACCCCAAAACAGAAAAAGTGATAGCCAGCCCGATGTTCAAGATTTCCGATGTAGACATTGCTTGGATAGAAACTGAGGAAAGTGCCATGACCAGCACTCTCAACAGATTGGCTGGCTATGTTGGTAGATATTGCAACAGTTGGTTTCCCATCTATGGCACAATATTGGAAAGTTCCAGACAGACCAAAGACAAGCAAAAGGAAGTGTACACAGACCTCGGTACCAACCTTGGAGCCTACAAGGGACTTAAACTTGCCGCCTATACAGTAAAGACTATCGCAGGAAAAGATGCAAAGACCCAAGTCGGGAAATTGAAGATAGAGAGTGTACAAGGCGAGGAGATTAGCCTTTGCAAGATACAAAGCGGTGGCAAGGAAATAAAAAATGTCTTGGACAAAGGTGAAACCATCATCGTAAAAAGCACAGAGTAATCAATAATAATACTGAATATGAGAAGATCAAAAACATCATTGGCATCCCTATTTTTTATATGCCTCATCGCCACAACCTCTTGTAGCGACGACAATTCTGAACTACAAACTCCATCCACTGTTGATACAAAGACATGGACAGGCGACAAATACATGAACCCCAATGTCAAGCCTGGAGACAACTTTGCCATGTATTGCTGGGGAACATGGTATGATAACACTCCTTTAGGCAATGAAACATCCGTAGGGCTGTGGGAAAGCGAAGCCTATCCTGCCGTCAACGAAAGAATGAAGCTGAGTGTTCAGCAGGTAACACAGTTGAAGACGGACATGAGTCAATTGACTGAAGATGCTGAAGCCATCAACAAAATTAAAGAGAAAATAGCCAAATTAGAGAGTTTAAAAACATCTAAAGAGCAGGCGTACGCATTGGGAGAGTACTTACGTGAAGGCAACTGTACTTACCTCAAAGGCAGCCTTACTGTATCCGACGGAGAATTTTACTATGTTTTAAGCAACAATGATATACTGTCTGACATATTAGGGAAAAACAGCTACCAAATCAAGCAACGTCAAGACTGGCTCAGATGGGCGTTGATACAATTGGGATTCGATGAAGCATCGGCAAAAGACCGAGTGGAGAACGCAATAGATATACTGCCAGAATTCTCCACAAGTACCACCAGATCGTTGAGCGATAAGCTCAATGACCCTGCATATCACGAAAGCCTTGTCTCGGCAAGACATAGTGGTACACGCTCAAACGAGTCTGGATATGAACAAGACTTAAAGGCTTTCTATGATGGCTTGGGAATTGCTCCAGAGAAAGTTATTATAGAAGAAAATGCCTCCACCATACTGGTGGATATGTTGAGTTGTGCAGAATTAGGATATAACGATCTCATCAGCGTATTGGAATGTGGCATTGCGGCAGATTTAGCCTTGGCTTCTCAAACTGCAAAGGAAAAGCTAAATACAGACTCCGATTCTAATTATGACCAATATGCACTGACAAATTGGATTGGGAATAAGTTAGATTACACTATAGCCAAGACTTTTTGCGACACTTATATCACTCCATCATACAAGCAAAAAATGAAAGACCTCATGGAGGACTTGCGCAAAACATTCAAGAGTAGAATCGAGAATCTTGACTGGATGAGTAGCACTACCAAACAAAACGCCATCGACAAACTACAGAAGATGACATTCCATGTCGCCTCACCTAACACCTGGTGCCAGGAAGGAATACCACAATTGGAAGGCAAGTCTCTCTATGAAGATATGCTTCTGCTCAGAAAGAGCCAACATGACATGCGAAGAGCATTGCTTGACAAACATCCTAAAGATGAACTGGCAAGCTTTGCCTATTTAGAGGGCATAAGTGTTTCAACTCTAAACGCTTTCTATTTTTCGCCATGCAACTCATTGCTCATCTTGCCCAACATCATACTGAAGCCTTTCTACGATGAGAGCGAATCCGAAGCAAAGCTCTATGCTTTAAGTTATGTTTTCGGGCATGAAATAACTCATGGATTCGATAACAATGGAGCTAAATTTGATGTGGATGGGAACATGAAAGAGTGGTGGACGGTTTCAGACCAAATCGCATTTAACAAAAAGACGGAACTTCTGGTAAACTGCTACAATCATCTTCCTGTATATGTAGGTTCGAGTGAAGAATATGTCAATGGCGAGAAGACACTCGGTGAAAACATCGCTGACCTTGGCGGATTGGAAATCGCCCATAAAACGTATGTGGAGAAACTGAAAGAGCAAGGATATTATGGGGATGAGCTCATCAAGCAGGAGAAAAAGTTCTATCAATCTTTCGCCGAAATTTGGAGGGGCAAATACACAAAAAGATACCTTCAAAACTTGAACAAATCTGATGAACATGCGAACAATATCACACGTATCAACGGTACTACGATGAACTGTGATAGGTGGTATGAGCTTTACGATGTGAAATGGGGTGACACCAATTATTTGAGTCCAGAGCAGCGTACAAAGATTTGGTAAAGCCCTTCCCCTCCATGAATATTATCTATGATAAAGGATAAAATATCATATTTGATTCGCAGGTATCGGATTTATCTCGAAAGAGGAAAGTCGATACCTGCCCTATCTCTTACCACAACGACATGCAAGCATTGTGGCACGGAGTATCGTGGCAATTATTGTCCCAGATGTGGACAGAGCCATAAGGCAGGAAGCTATCGCAACAAAAAGATGTACAAGACATTTCGGGAAGCCTATCCTATGCTCTCAAACGCTTTTTTCCGCACCATCATAGAGTTGATTACTCGCCCAGGCTATATGATACGAGACTATTTCCGTGGTCATCAAGTCATATACCTGGGACCTGTAACCACCTTAGTTGTCGCCATATCATGCATAACAATATGTGGACACATATACGATGAGATAGAACTGTCAAGCTTTCCAAAGAAAGAGATAACCCAACCACAAGTTGACTCTTCGGGAAAGACAGAAAAGGAGATTTACAAGAAATGGGGACTCACCATTACCAGCAAGGATGACGGACGCATGGACAACGGAGTGGTTGCTGCCATCTGGCGAGTATTTAGGGAGAAATTGGAAGACGACACGACACTTTTCCTCTTTGCCATCTTCCCAATGTATGGGCTTGCA
The DNA here is from genome assembly GCA_021618535.1 of Segatella copri. Taxonomy (GTDB): domain Bacteria; phylum Bacteroidota; class Bacteroidia; order Bacteroidales; family Bacteroidaceae; genus Prevotella; species Prevotella copri_O. The sequence goes on from JAJWAL010000005.1 coordinate 5,943, forward strand.
GCAAGAAGAGCGTTCAAAAAATGCAAATTTGTGGCACATCCCCTCACTGTCAGTGCCCACTACATGACTTTCGTCTATCTTTATGCGCTTCATGCCTTGATTCCTCTCCCTATACCAGTGATGCTATTTTATCTCGTTTGGACTTATCGAGGAATATATGGGATGAAATGGATAGAATCCACCAAGCATGTAGCATTTACCACTTGCTGGTCAGCTCTTTATCTCGCAGCACTCTTATCAGTGCTTGCATTGATAGGCGTAGCCACTGTTTATATCATCAATTACATTTTTTACACATAATAAATATCTGAAACAATGAAGAAGACTTTATTATTATTTCTGAATATCATATTAGCATGTACAGTGACATTCTTCGCATCTTGTAGCAAAGATGACGATATCGTTGCGCCACCCACACAGCCAGAGGAACTGCTACCCCACCGCCAACTACCTATACGGTGATGCTCTACGGCTGTGGTGGAGGTAATCTTGACACAGAACTCGATTACAACCTAGAACAGATCGTTGGCTATGGGAAAACAAGCAGAGTCAATTTCACTGAGTTGGTAAAGTATTCTATGCCTTACCAATCCAAGAAGGATTGTGAAGGTACCCGTCTCTTGAACTTGACTGAAGACGGATTGAAAAACGAGAAGAAATACGAAGCGTCTTATCGCTTGGACAACCCTGAGCATCTCGCTAATTTCATCAAGAAAAGTAAGGAAAAGATGCCTGCCGACAAGTACATACTTATATTTTGGAATCATGGATGTGAATTCGGACCATCTGATAAGCTTGTACAATCCAGCTATCCAGAGGTCTCAAACCAATCGCGCAGCGTCTGCTTTGACGATAACACGGGCAACGAATTATCTACTTACGAAATAGAAAAAGGCATTAAAGATTCAGGCACAAAGCTAGATCTCATCTATTTTGATGTTAGCATGATGGGGATGGTCGAGCCTTTTTACCAATTAAAGGATTGTACAAAATACATGATGGCTTCATCCCATAATTCATATGGCGGCAATTATACACAACTACTAAACAATCTTCAAGAAAAGGATTCGTTGGTAGATGCAATCAAGGATTATGTACCTGCTGTTATAAAAGAATGGCAAAACAAAGAATGGTATACTGGCGACTTGGCATGTTATGACATGCAATACATGGACGAGTTCGCACAGCATGCAAAGACGGCAACAGACGAAGTAGTAAGGCTAAAAAAGGAAAAAACTGAAATTCCAGAAGGGTTTGATGAGTGGGACGAAAGACAACAGATGAATGATGACTGGTTTTCACATATTCAATTTGGGGAACAATATAATGGAATCATCTATCCTTTTGACACCAATAGCTACAGCGTAGATTTATGCTCTTTATTGACTAAATTGGCTGGTTTCTATCACGATGGAAAGTTGTCAAGCGCAGCCACCCTTGTCCGAAGCACACTGGAGAAGATGACGGTAGTAAGTGCCTCTTCCGGGCTGCCTCAATGGTTGGACAGGGTTAGCCTAGGTGTCACTTGGTCTACTCCTGAATTTATAGATTTGCTGTCAGATGAATATAAGCAGATACTACGTAATTCAGCATTTAACCAAGCCACAGGATGGGACAAGATATTGCTTGACACGAAGAACCCTACCATGTCTTGGATAGAATCTGCCTACTATAGCAGATATTATTTCTTTTACGAGGGTGAGCTGTCTGCATACAAATATGCTTGGGATGTTACGGTCTCTGTAGATGAGAGCAAAGTTTATGAGGAGAACAGGGAAGCTGTAAGACAAATTGTTTCTGCTCTCGACCAAATCGCTGCCGGAGCCATGGCTCAAAATACTTATCCGTTACGTCATAGCAGAGCACTTGCAGCAGACCTGTTCTTTGTCATTGATTATCAATATAAGCAAGAACTGATGTCATTAGGTGTCAAGAAAATCAATGTCCATGTACAACTGAAGGATGGAGAGAGCATCGATCCTGATGATAAAGACGCTGTCAAACATCCAACGACTGTGGATCAAGAATTTGAATTCGAGGGGGCGAATTTCTTATAGAATAGCTAGAAAAGCTAGGCTCAAGCAAGCAGAGCCTAGCTTTTATTTTTCACAACAATGGCGACAGCAACCTAACAATGCTCTCGAACAATCGCTGCAAGAATGGGCGCTTAACAAAATAAGTGACGTCATCCACAAGAATGCTCTGCGACTCATCCTCCAGATAAATCGTCTTCACACGCTGTGCCATATCCTCATCAAAGAAGAAGGCATTTGATTCAAAATTATTCTCAAAACTTCGGAAGTCGATATTCGTACTGCCTACCGTACAGAGATTATCATCACTCACCAGCAACTTGCTATGATTAAAGCCTGCCGTATAAAGATAAACCCTTACGCCAGCCTCTATCGCCTCCATCACATACGAACGTGATGCCCACTCAACCAGTTTGGCATCAGCATGACGAGGCAACATCAGACGGATATCCACACCCGCCAGAGCTGCTGTTCGCATGGCAAACAATACGGGTTCAGTTGGCAGGAAATAAGGCGTTTCCATATACACATATTTCCGGGCCTGAAGCAGGATGCGGACATAGCCCTGCATGATGTCAGGCCAAGGACTGATAGGACTGCTCGTAACTATCTGTACGAGACAATTGTTGCGGATATGCGCACTGACCGGCGGATAATACTGGCGATTGGTAACCAATGTACGGTCTACGAAATACCAGTCTACCAGAAAGGCTCTCTGAATGGCGTAAACGCCACCGCCCTCAATACGGAGATGCGTATCGCGCCAAGCCTGTTTCTTATCACCCTTCACATAGCGCAGAGCTATATTCATGCCGCCGATAAAGCCCACCTTACCATCTATGACACAGAGTTTGCGGTGGTTACGATAGTTTACCTTACTCGTAAAAGCCGGAAAGCGGACTGGCATGAACGAATGTATATCAATGCCTGCATCACGCATACGTTCAAAGAATTCATCCTTCACCTTCCAGCAGCCTACATCATCATAAATCAGTCGCACCTCCACTCCCTGCTCTGCCTTATCAATCAAGGCATCAGCTATCAGATATCCCAAGGCATCGGCTTCGAAGATATAGGTATCGAGATGAATATGATGCTTTGCCTGTCCTATATTATATAATAAGGTAAGGAAGAAATCGTAGCCATCAGTATAAATATCCACCTGATTATCTTTAAAAGGCAGCGCCCAACTCTGGTTGGCAAAGAGATTCATCAGCGTTTTATTGCTGTCTGGCAGGTGAAGATTCTCCTGCTCTACGAACTCGAGCATGGAGCGCTTGGTGAGCTGGTCCATGCTGCGGTCGCTGATAAGCCGTTCCTTGCGGGTATTCTGTCCGAAGAAAAAATAGAAGATAATACCCACAAAGGGGATGAAGAAGAAGACCAATATCCATGCCATCGTCTTGGCGGGCTGACGATTGTCCATCAAAACGGTAATGATAGCCGGAACGGTTATCACGACATAAAGCAACAGATATATCCAGTGAAAATAAATCATATAGCGTTTCTCCTTTTTTATCTCTAATACTTCTTTACAGAGTTTCTCCCCCACAAGACAGGGGCTCCGGTTAATTGAAGATATTGTTTGCCTGGCTCGCCAGAAGCGTGTTCATCTGCTTGAGTTTCATAAACTCCTGCAGCAGTTCACGATTGGTCGGATTCTTGGCAAACTCCTGCTGAACCTCTATAATACGCTGAGCAATATAATGAGTGCGGAAACTCAAGATGTCTTTAAAGACAAACTGACGGAGTTTATCGGCACTCATCTTCATCTGCAGACTAGCCGTAGATACCTCCTGGGCACCTGTAGGCAAACCAGCCAACCTGCTGATTTCCGGATTCGGATGATTGGCAAAATAAGTTTCGGCCACAAAATCATCTTCTTTTTCCAGATGCTCCACAGCTTCCTGCATAATCTGATTATATAAATCATTATGAAATTTGAACCCATCTCCACCCAAATCAAGACTGATATACTGGGCCACAGCTACCTCCACATCATTTCCGTCTACATCCTGTACCGTGATGAGCTGGTCGCCATGATGAATAATCAACTGTACCAGAAGTCCTTCTACCTCCAGGAGTTTATCCAGTGGGGTAACCGCTCTCATCGCTGATTGCGCCTGCTGCGCTGCCGCTACAGGCGAATCTTTCAATCCCGCAGCACGTCGCTCTGCCTTTACCTGCTCACTCATACCGTTGCGCACAAAATTGTTCAAGGCATTCACGATAATTGCCTCGTTCACGCCCAAACGGTGAGAACAGTCGGTGATATAAGAAGCGCGCGTTATCTGATTCTTGATTTTAGAGATGCTCTCTACAATCGAATTGATAGCCAGGCTTCTCTTTACAGGGTCTGTCACGCCGCGTAGCAGAATATCGGTCTTAAACTGTATGAAGTCGGTCTGATTCTCCTGAATATATCTTCTGAATTCCTCTGCCGAATGACTGCGGGCGAAACTGTCAGGGTCATTACCGTCAGGGAGAAAGAGCACCTTTACGTTCATCTCTTCTTCAAGCAGCATATCGGTACCTCTCAGCGCAGCATGAATACCTGCTTTATCGCCATCATAGAGAAGAACGATGTTACTGGTAAAGCGGTGCAGCAATCTAATCTGATGCACGCTCAGCGCCGTACCCGAGTTGGCCACTACATTTTCGATGCCACACTGATGCATCGAGATAACATCGGTGTATCCTTCCACCATAAAGACACAATCCTCCTTGGCTATCGCCTTCTTGGCCTGATAGAGTCCATAGAGTTCGCGTTCCTTATGATAGATAACGCTATCAGGCGAGTTGACATATTTCTGGCTGATGCCCTTGGTTCTGCTGTCGAGCACTCGTCCGCCAAAAGCCACCACCTTGCCGCTCACGCTGAACCAGGGGAAGATGGCTCTGCCCGAGAAACGGTCAAGAATCTTATCCTCACCCGACTTATTGCCGGCTTCGTCCTTATCCACCTTGAAGCAGAGTCCCGTATCAACCAGATATTTCGGATTATAGCCAGCCGCCTTAGCCGCTTCAGCAAGAGCAGTACGCTTAGGGAGCGCAAAACCCAACTGGAATTTTCTGATGATATCATCCCTGAAACCTCTTCCTCGGAAATAAGCCATACCGATAGCGATACCATCCACATCATGCAAGAGAATATTCTGAAAATATTTCGCCGCCCAATCGTTGACGATAAACATGGATTCTCTTTCGCTCTCGCGCTGTTTTTCTTCATTGGTCAGTTCCCGTTCCTGAATCTCTATTTTATATTTCTTGGCGAGCCAGCGAAGGGCATCTGGATAGGTCATCTGTTCCAGTTCCATCAGAAAGTTGATTGCATTGCCTCCCTTTCCACAGGTAAAGCAATGACAGATACCTCTTGTTGGAGATACAGAGAAAGATGGATTGGAATCGTTATGAAAAGGACACAAGCCGACATAATTGATGCCACGCTTCTTGAGCGTAACAAATTCAGATACCACCTCTTCTATCTTGGTGGCATCCATAATTTTTGCTATCGTCGGTCTGTCTATCATTATATATATTCTTTTTTCTGTTTTTACTATGCAAAATTACTATTTTTCTTTGAAAACACAAAGAGAAACGGACAGAAAAGTAAAAATGAAACATATTAAAAACTAAAGGTTACATAAAATAAGGTACATTCGGATAGTTTTGGCTATCTTTGCAACCGGCAAAAACACATTGCTGACAATCGGATAAAATAACAACAAGATAAATAAACATGAAACTAAACAACATCAAGCGAACATTCCTGGCAAGCGCTGCCCTGCTCTCAACTATCAGCATGAGCGCAGCCGACAGATTTGTGAATTTCAAGCAAGGAGACTTGCTGCTGAATGCCAACAACCGAGTAGAAATCTACATGGATACCAACGACTGCAAGGGAGTGAGCTATGCTGCTCATGCCCTGCTGAAAGATATCAAAAGTGTGAGTGGAGCCACAGCCACCCTCACCACGGATGCCGGTTTTCTGAAAAAAGCCGACAAAGCCCGACCAGCTATCCTCGTAGGCACCATCGGCCATTCTGCAGCCATCGACCAACTGGTGAAACAGAAGCGCATCAACGGAAATCTGCTGAAGGGCAAACGTGAAAAGTTTATCATCACGCTCATAGATGGTCAGCTCGTCATCGCAGGCAGTGACCGCCGAGGCACCATCTACGGCATCTACGAACTCTCGCAGCAGATGGGCGTATCGCCTTGGTATGACTGGGCAGACGTGCCTGTAGAGCACCACGATTCTATTTTCGTAAACAAGGGTATCTATACAGATGGCGAACCAGCCGTACGTTATCGCGGCATCTTCCTCAACGATGAGGCACCTTGCCTAACGTCATGGGTAAAGAACACCTACGGCACCGGATATGGCGACCACCGTTTCTATCAGCGCGTCTTCGAACTGGTATTGCGACTGAGAGGTAATATGATGTGGCCTGCCATGTGGGGCTGGGCTTTCTATGCCGATGACCCGGAAAACGAGAAGACGGCAGATGAGATGGGCGTAGTGATGAGTACTTCCCATCATGAGCCGATGGCCCGCAACCACCAGGAATACGCCCGCAACCGAAAGGGATGGGGACCATGGAACTATCAGAAGAACAAGACAAACCTGCAGAAGTTCTTCCGTGAGGGAATAGAACGCATGAAGGGAACCGAACAGATTGTAACCATCGGAATGCGTGGCGACGGCGATGAGGCGATGAGCGCAGAGGCTGATACAAAGCTGATGACCAACATCATCAACGACCAGCGTAAGATTATCGCTGACGTAACCGGCAGAAAGGCTAGCGAAACCCCGCAGGTCTGGGCACTATATAAAGAGGTATTGGATTACTACGACAAGGGCATGAAGGTGCCCGACGATGTAACCCTCCTGCTCTGCGATGACAACTGGGGTAACGTGCGCCGTGTGCCGAATGCCAAGGAACGCAAACACAAAGGCGGTTGGGGCTTATACTATCACGTAGATTACGTAGGTGCTCCAAGAAACTCAAAGATGCTCAACGTTACTCCTGTGCAGAATCCTTGGGAGCAGTTGACGCTTGCTTACGAGAATGGCATTGACCGTCTCTGGATTCTCAATGTTGGCGACCTCAAACCGATGGAATATCCTATCAGCCAGTTTATGGACATGGCTTGGAATCCACGTAAATACGATGTAAACAACATCACCCGCCATACCCGCGACTGGTGCGCACAGCAGTTTGGTGAATCGCAGGCCGATGAAGCAGCCCGCATTCTTAACCTCATCTGCAAGTACAATGGCCGCTGCACCCCAGAGATGCTCAACAAGAACACCTACAGTCTGGAAAACGGTGAATGGCAGGAGGTGGTAAGCCAGTATCTCCAGCTCGAAGCCGATGCGCTGCGCCAGTACAACAGTCTGCCGGCATCCTATCACGATGCCTATCGCCAGATCATCCTCTTCCCTATCGAGATGATGAGCAATCTGCACCAGATGTACTTTGCCCAGGCACAGAACCATGCCCTCTACAAGCAGGGCAATCCGAAGGCGAATGTATGGGCTGATGAATGCGAACGCCTCTTCAAGCGCGATTCACTCATCTGCGACTATTACAATCATAAGATGGCTGGCGGCAAGTGGAACGGAATGATGACCCAGAAGCATATCGGCTATAAGAGTTGGAATGATGATTTCGAGAAAGATACCTGTCCGGAACTCTTCCGAGTATCAGCTTCCGAGGCTCCAATTATCGCCGAATACAACGGCGTAGTAGAAATCGAAGCTCCATTCTTCGCATCGAAGACCGATGCTGCTCCAGAAGGCAAGGAGAAGGAGGGCGCCAAGTGGGTTCAGATTCCGTTTATGGGCAAGAGCCTTGCTGGAATGACGCTCATACCATACACCAAGGGCGTGAAGGGCGCCAGCCTCACCTATCAGTTCAAGATGAATGCTTTGGCACGTCAAGGCGCATCATCTGCTACTGACAGCAAGAAGGTGCGCATCCACGTCATCATCAAGTCAACCCTGGATTATCAGAACAAGGGCGGCATGACTTATGGCGTAAGCGTAGATGGAGCCGAGCCGGTCATCGTCAACTTCAATCATGAGCTGAACGAGAAGCCGGAGAATATCTACAGCATCTACTACCCTACGGTAGCCACTCGCATCATCGACAAGGTGATAGAAGTAGAGCTACCAGCCACCGACGACGGCATCCACACCCTCACCCTGACGCCTAACGACCCAGCCATCATCTTCGAGAAGATCGTGATAGACGGAAGAGGAGGGAAAGGGAGAGTCAAGGTAATATAAAGGTATAATATAATAATAAGGTTATAGGCACGCCCCCGAAAGGATGCGTGCCTATTTTTATAAAAAATGGTTAATTCATTTGGTAATCAGAAAGTTTCCTCGTATATTTGCAAAAATTATCAAGAGAAATCGCTTATGTGTAAATTTGAAGAAATAGAAGGTTGGCGTCTTTCCAATGGCAAGACCATCCGAAAGATCAAAAATGCCGTGCATGAGGAGGTAAATTTGGGGCAAATATATCTCATCATTAGCATTTTGCTTGCTTATATGGGAACTATTAGCATGCAAGCTCAATCATGCGAGGGACGAGTGTACCTAAAGAATGGTATCCAGCAACTCTATGAAAGTAATGACCGAATAGACTTGCCACGCAAGAAAAAGGATGTTCAAGTTTATAGAAACTTCTTTTCTCGCCAATGCACTAGCGACGTGATACCTTTCGCCAACATTGATTCTGTAGTGGTGTGGAATGCTACCTCCAAGCAAAACGTACGCACACTTGTTCCTTTGGAAAATGTGGGATGGAGCTGGCTATATGTCAACCACCCACGATTGCAAGTCTATATTTATGCCTCCCAAGGTTATTCCGTGACGGACATGGGAGGAATGAAAGCTTGGCAAGGTAACACAGTAGCTGCAATGTTTTTCATCCCAAGCAAGACGGCTTGCGACTTCTATGTCAGACAGACTGATGGCAAGCTTATATGTCTGGGAGATACCTATAAGAAATGCGACAAATCCTTTATCCGAGAACTTTGCCACTGTGTAGGACTTTCGCAGGAATGGGAAAAGAAACTCATTGGACTAGGTGAATACAACCGAAGTTCTATGATACAACGAGTGATAGAAGTTTTAGATGACAAACAATAAATAACAACTAAAAGGAAACATTATGAAAGCAATGAAGTTTTGGCTGCTCATGGCAGTAATTGTGGTAGCGATAGCTGCACACGCTCGCAAGAATGACGACCCAGAAATGCGTCATGTTCGCCTCACTATGATGAATGGCAAACAGATAGAGGGCTACATTCCTAAGAAGTACATGGGGTGGGCGCTAGAATATCAAGTAAGACTTGCCGAGAATCCAGATGGCAAAAAAGCCAAGAAGTACGATGCTGAGAAAGTAACCAAGATGGAATGGCTTGCACTCACTGAGGAACACCCTGAAGGCGAAGTGTGGGAACATTGCCAAACGATAGCACGTAATTCGATTAGGACTGTAAAAGAGGATCGCCTTATGGAACTCCTTTACCGCGGCAAGAATGCATCTGTCTACCAAGTTCACGTATTTCTGCCTGGCAATGGCATAAACACAGGAAACTCTTGGGCTACTTGGTATGCACTGAAGCCTAATGGACAGGAAAGGGCATTTATTCTTTACAATGCAACGCTTGGCAAAATGGGAAGCCTGGATAGACAATTCAAGGATCAAAAGGAATATGAGGGACTGAAGGATTACATTCTTGAATGGTGGAACAAAGATAAGTCTTTAGCTAGGAAGCAACTGAATGATGGTGTAGCTATCTTTAGCCATATCTATGATGAATGGAAAGCAGCTTCCAGTAAACAATAATAGTTCCTGCGGAGGGCACTATTGTGTCCTCCGCAGGAACTATTATAATGATCGGGATTAAGATTCTCCGACTACCAGGTTGTAGAAACATAGTTTCGATTTTCTACCGCACATCTCACTAAGCAGCACTAAACTAATTCTTACACAACAAATTAAGTAGTGTGCGGTGTTCAGCCAACACTACACACTACTTAACTACCTATATAAATAACTGATTATAAGCATACTCTGGTGACTGCGAAAGGAGAATGAAATTTTAATTACTGTTTTTGAGAAGCTATTCCCGAAGGTGACTTTATGTCGAATCGGCTCAAAATACCATACCAGTTCCCTTTCGAGTATGATGATATGTGGGATGAATTTCCTCATCATTGGAGCCGCTGGCACTATCTGTTACATGATTCTCATCAGAACGTTACATTAATGATTTTCCCCCGATTGTCTTCCCTTGCGCTTTGCAATTTTTCCCAAAGCATTGATGGATTCAAGATAAGCCTCCTCTACTGGAGTTAATACCTTTACCTGATATTTTCGATACTCAGCTATAGCTTTGTCCATTGCTTCTTCATGGCTGATACTTCCCGATCCCTTCAACAAAGGTCGCCCTGTGGATTGCAGGATAGTATCAAGTTGTTTCACATAATCCATCATATAGACTGGGCGATGCTCCATTGCCATAATCTCGGCAAAGTCAAAATAACCGGAAACAAGATTATTGAGTATCTTCAGCTCATTTTCTTTCAGATAGTTCTTGGCTATTTTGATGTCTTTGATAGCTGGCAGTTCGCCCTCAAATGTCGTCAAGCCCATAAATGGTTTGTCGGCATCCGCACGCTCATAGATAACTTCTGCCGCAGTATGCCCATGAGCAGCATAGTGCAACTTATTTTGCACGATTTTAAAGAAAAGCTTTGAGGCATCAGTTCGAGGGTCATAGTCAACACTTGTGGCATAGATGTCCAGAACTTGTCGATAGAGCACCTTTTCTGACGAACGAATATCACGGATACGGTCAAGCAACTCTTTCCAATAGTTGCCACCACCAAGATTTTTGAGTCGTTCATCGTCCATCGTAAACCCTTTTACGATGTACTCATTCAGTCGCTCTGTAGCCCATTGACGGAAACGTGTGCCTTGAATAGATTTTACACGATAGCCCACAGATATGATAACATCAAGGTTATAGAACTTCACTTCTTTGCTTTGGGTTTTTCCTGCCATAGCACCATGCTGAGTGGTCTGTCGGAATTTCCGACAAACCACTTTTTCATCCAATTCTCCTTCCTTGAATATATTCAATATGTGCTCATTGATAGTAGAGCGCCCTTTATTGAAAAGCTCTGCTATCTGTTCCACATTTAGCCAAACCGTCTTATTCTCCAATCTCACATCAAGCTTCACGCCATCATCAGATTGGTAGATGATTATTTCTCCCAAATCAGTTTGGGGTGCGTCCTCCCATTTATAGCCACAATCCAAGCAAAGATGCAGTACACCCTCTGTCTGCACATTGTCAGAATTGCACTTTGGACATTTTATATTATTATTCATCATTGTTTCATCTTTGTTATTATCTAAGTCAAAAAATGATATTCTTGTATGACTTATGCTTAGACATTATTATATTTCCATTTCCTTTCTTTGAAAGCAGGATGTCACCCTTCTGATAAGCAACAACAGTCCCGACATTAGGATCACTTTTTTTTATTTCACTTCTCTCTCAACATCCATTCCCACGTAGGAAGAACATGAACCTGCTTGCCATCTATCTCAAGCTCTTCCTTCTCCTCCATCGTAAGAATATATCCCTCAGCCAAGCCATAAGCATTCATGGCTTCCATCAGCCCCTCGATTTCTCGCTTGCGAGTTTTCTCGTCATTCATGGCTATCGTTACTTGATAAGCCTTCATGATTCTCATGCCCTCTCTAACAACAAAGTCGCACTCCTTCTTATCTGCATGATAAAAAACATCATATCCGCGGCGTTTCAACTCGATGAATACGATGTTTTCCAACTTCACTCCCATATTGTCGGTGGCATTGAAGCCAATGCGACTCACGATGGCATTGTCGATGAAGTAAATCTTCTTCGGGTTCAGCATCTGCACCTTTACCGATGGCGAATACTTCATGAGCTGGAATATCATATAGGTTTGCTCGATGTACTCCAAATAGTTTTTGACGGTTTCGGAATGACGAATGCCCACTATCTTACCCAGTGAGGTATAGGTAATGCGCTTCGTGGCATTGCTGGCGAGATAAAAGATGAGTTCCTGCATCTCCTTATCATTGGTCAACCCATTACGAGCCATCACATCACGGAAGATGATGCTATCGTAGAGTGACGAGAGGTAACGAGTGGATGACGACTGGAGATACTTAGGAAATCCACCTTTCTCCAAATACTCCTTGAAATGCCCCAAGAGAATGGCACGCTTGCTGGTTAGATAAAAGTCCTTGGCTTCCAGCTGCACCTTTGCCAACTGCAAGTATTCTTGAAAGGAAAAAGGGAAAATCTCCACTGCGATATAACGCCCCGTGAGATGAGTACCAAACTCTCTACTCAGCATCCGGGCATTTGATCCAGTTACAATCACCTTATTGCCTTCGTTGTAGAGACGGCGCACAAAGGTCTCCCAGCCCTTCACATTCTGTATCTCATCAAAATAATAGGTATGCTGCTCACCAAAGAGTTCGAAGAAACATTCTTGCAATGTTTGGAAATCAGCCACAGTAAAGTTGACCAGTCGCTCATCATCAAAATTGAAAAAGAAGTCTTGCTCCGGCAATTTGTTGCGCATTTGCTGGAGCAAAACAGACTTTCCACAACGTCTTATACCAGTAATAATTAGTATCTCCGTTGTGGTAAGCCACTCTTCCTCTATGTCTCTCGGCACAGTATCTTGTGCTATATTCTTGCAGTATTCCTGCTGCTCAAATATAATTTGCTTTAATAACTCTTTCATGTTCAATCATTTATTTGCTTGCAAAAATACGATTTTTTAAGTAAACAACCAAATAAATCTTCATTTTTGTTCATTCAGAATGAGTAATTTCTATCATTTTTACTCATTCAGAATGAGTAAAAATGAGCAAAAATAGATAGTCTCAGCCTCATCACATACCTCCCCTGCGAATTGCCAAGGGTGAGATGGATGGTAACAATGTTGTGACTTATATGATGCAAGGAAGCAATTATAACGATGCAAGGAAACAATTATAACGATGCAAGAAAGCAATTATAACGATTGCGTGACATTTGTCATGCGATTACACGACACTTATCATACGGTCGGATGACAAATGCCGTATAATCACATGACATATACCAATGTTTAAATAAACCTAATAGTTTACACCAAAAGATACAAGTTATCACATTATTATATATATTTGCATCATCTTTCATAGAAGACAAAGAATATAGAAAACAACGAACCATCAAACAACAAGAAATATGGAACTGAAATACGACATTTACATGCTCAACAATGCCCAGGGCATAGGAGAAAAGCGCCAATACGTTCGCATCGTGCAGCATGAACCTATGACCGAGAAGCAATTGCAAGAGAAAATCCAGAACCGCTGCTCACTCACCAAGGGAGATGTGGCTGCGGTGTTGGCAGAGCTTCACGACCTTATGGTGGAAGAATTCTCACTGGGACGCCGCTTTTACATCCCAGAGATAGGCTACTTCTCCATGTCGGCTAGCCTAGAGATGCCAGAGGAGAATCCAGACAAGAAGATTACGGGCAAGGAAGTACGCATCACCGGCATCAACTTCCGACCAGAAGGTAAGCTAATGGAGGAAGTACAGCGCAACGTCCATTTCGTCCGCTCCCGCTATTCCAACCAATCTACAAAATACTCCGAGGAAAAGATGTTAGAGAATATCAAGGAGTATCTTCAAAAGAATCGTTACATCACCACTCGCATCATGCGCATCCACTTCGGCTTGACTCCTTACATGGCACAGAAGTGGCTCAACCATTTCTGCGAGAAAGGCATCATGGAGAAGGAAGGCACCCAGCATGCTCCTATCTACTTCTTGAAGTAGCGACCGCTCCGTCCCTTCACAGCAACTCACTGATTGACAGAGGATGATAGGTAAAAGTGAAAGGAGAAAGAATATAGAAAAAAAAATAAGAAAGCTGCCCTGTCACCACTTTTGATAGTATAGTGACAGAGCTGGTGACAGAGTTAGTGACAAAGCTGGTAACAGAGCTAGTAACAGAGCTGGTAACAGAGCTAGTAACAGAGCTATAGTAACTATGTTAGAGTATGGTAGTAGCTCTGTTAGTAACTATGTCTAAGAAAAGAAAAAAGTAAATTATGAACGATATAAAACTTACATCAGACAAAATAGGGAAAGAAGAAGTTAAGAAACTACGCCAAAAGCTTTTAGAAGACTTTCTTCACACGTTTCCTTTGAATTCCCTCCAAGGCATGACTTTGGAGCAATATACCAATTTGAACAAAGATGACTCTTTCTGCTATTGGCTAGAATCTCTCACATACGAGTTGGGATCTATATGGGGTGGCTCATCATATAAATTTGGTATCTATGAATATCGTATTAAGACTAATATTCACAACACAAAGTTTATCAGTGATGAAAAATATGCTTGGTATGCAAGATATAATAAGCCTACAGCTCAAGAAGCTTTCAACGTAGTAAAGAACGCTATCATCAAAATTGCAACAAACGCCAGCAAGGGGAACTTTGAAGCTTTAGATACGATTACAGAATTGGGAGAAGGCTATAGATGGAAGATTGCATTCTTATACTCCAACAACCAGCTTGTCCCCATTTACAAGAAAGATATGCTTGTAAAATTGGCAACTCAGTTTGGTTTGGTTGGCGCTAAAGCTATGCCCATATCAAAACTTCAAGCTTTCCTGATGCAACAAAAAGGAGACAAGGACATCTTTGACTATTATGAAGATTTGCTTACGATTTTAAAGGACAAAAACAATAGCCCTACCTATTGGATGTATGCTCCTGGAGAAAATGCGTCTCAATGGGAAGAGTGTTTAGCTGCAGGAACGATGTGTATCGGATGGCCAAGCATGGGAGACTTGTCAGAGTATAACACACGAGAAGAAATGGAAAAAGCACTTCAAGAATATAATAATACTCCCGACAAGAAATATTCTAATGACACCTTAGCTTTATGGAACTTTGTTCATAAGATGAAAGAGGGCGATTGCATATACGTCAAAAAAGGAATAAAGAAACTCATCGGAAAAGGCATCGTTGAAAGCGATTACTATTACGATGAAAGCAAACAAAATTATCCGAACATGCGTAAAGTAAAATGGACTTTCCAAGGTGAATGGGAGTATAAGAGGAACCATGTCCTTAAAACTTTAACGGATATCACCCCATACCCTGATTACATCAAAGAGTTAGATACTCTCTTGACTACATCCTCTAACAAGCAATATTGGTGGCTCGTAGCCAGCCCTAAGATTTGGAGTTTCTCCAAGATGAAGGTCGGTGATATACAAGACTATACTCTTTACAATGAGAACGGCAATCCAAGAAGAGTCTTCCAGAACTTCGTGAATGCCAAGAAAGGGGATATTGTCATAGGATATGAGGCCAATCCTGTGAAACAAATCGTTGCCATTGCCGAAATCGACACGCCATCAGATGGGCAGCATATTTGTTTCAAAAAAGTTGAATCCCTGCAATACCCTATCGACTACGCCTCATTCAAGGATGCACCAGAGCTAAAAAGCATGGAATTCATTCAAAACAAGAATGGCTCACTATTCAAAGTTGCCCCTGACGAATATGAGTACCTGATTGATCTCATCAGAGAATCCAATCCAAAAGAAGAAAACAAACAGCTGAAACCCTATACACAAGAGAATTTTCTCAATGAGGTATATATGAGCGAAGAAGACTATACCAAGCTGCGCTTGCTCTTGCAAAACAAGAAGAACATCATCTTGCAAGGAGCACCTGGCGTAGGTAAGACATTCTCCGCTAAGAGATTAGCTTACTCTATGATGGGGGATATAGACGAATCGAGAATCGAATTCATCCAATTCCACCAAAATTATAGCTATGAGGATTTCATGATGGGGTATCGACCTAACGAAGATGGTGGATTCGAACTCAAAAAGGGAGTTTTCTATAACTTCTGTAAAAGAGCCCAAAGTAATCCGGACAAAGATTACTACTTCATTATAGATGAAATAAATCGAGGAAACCTGAGCAAGATATTTGGTGAATTGTTAATGCTAATAGAAAAAGACTATCGAGACACAGAAATTAAATTGGCTTATAATGGCGAAATGTTCTGTGTGCCAAGCAACCTATATATAATAGGTATGATGAATACGGCTGATCGAAGTCTTGCCATGATAGACTATGCCTTGCGCCGTCGATTTAGTTTCTATGAAATGACTCCTGGATTTGACACTGAAGGTTTCAAGAAGTACCAAGAGTCCATAGGAAATGATAAGTTTGATAAAGTTGTCAATGCCATAGTTTCACTCAACCATGACATTATCAATGACGATTCACTTGGTTCGGGATTCTGTATCGGTCACAGTTACTTCTGCTCTTCCAAGCCAAATGACATCAACGATTTGTGGTTGGAAAATATCGTGGAATACGACATCAAGCCAATGCTTAGAGAATATTGGTTTGACAACGATTCGAAGTATCAAACGGCTGTAGAAAAACTATTAGACGCACTCAAATGACGAAAGACAAGAACATATTCATACTCAACATCTACTATATGCTCACTTATGCTTTTCGTGAGCTAAAGCAGAACAACTATGAAGAGATTGCTGGTGAGAATTTCGACAACATACAACAATTGTTTGCCGAAATTCTCATCAAGGGCATCTCATGCCAACTGAAACAAGGTATTTTCAAGCAATATATCATTCGCAAAGACTCACTCCCTACCCTTCGCGGAAAACTTGACTTGAACGCTACCATCCAAAACAAGTTATGCAGAAAGCAAGAAATCGGTTGTGAATATGATGAGTTATCGGAAAACAACATCTTCAATCAGATTATAAAAGCAACTGTCTTTGGTCTTCTCAAGCACGGAAACATCAAAAAAGATCAAAAGACCAAGCTAAAGAATCTCATGCTGTTCTTTTCAGGCATCGACATCATCGAACTAAGCACGATAAAATGGAATATACTGACATTTGACAGAAACAACAAATCCTATCAAATGCTACTTTATATCTGTTATTTCCTTACCGAGGATATTCTGATGACAACAGAAAAGGGGAAATACAAGATGAAGTCATTTACTGATGAACATCTTTGTCGCCTTTTCGAGAAGTTTGTCTTAGAATACTATAGGTCTAAACATCCTGAATACAAGGCTCAAGCTGCACAAATAGATTGGAACATCGACCGAGATGTATCTTCCACTCATATTCTTCCTATCATGCAAACAGACATATTACTTACTCTCAATGACCGAACGCTCATCATTGACACCAAGTATTATGGACATACCATGCAAGTGCAATTTGACAAAGCGACAATACATTCTAACAACTTGTACCAAATTCATACATATGTCATGAATAAGGACAAACTGCATTCGGGCAAAGTGGATGGCATGTTGCTTTATGCTAAAACAGACGAAGACATCACACCCAATGGAAGTATGAAGCTTGCGGATGGCAATACCATATACTTCCGCACTCTTGACCTCAACGTACCTTTCGCTGAAATAGAGAAGCAATTAGAGACCTTCGTATCGTATTCAAATTACTAAAAAGCACCAGTATCGGCACTTTTCTATGTTTTTCTGCTTATTTTTCGATATTTTATAGTATCTTTGCCCCATCATCAAAACGACAAAAGATATGCAGCAAAATATAATAGGAAGAAAGCGAGAAATCAACTTGTTGGAGATTAGCCAAGAAGAAAATTGGAATGAGCCGTGAGGACATCATGAAATCCTTGAAACTCACTTCTGGTGGAAAGTTGACCGAAGCCTTCAATGATTTGATAAGTTGTGACTTCATCAGAAAATACAATGCTTTCGGCAACAAGAACAATGGTGCCATGTTCCAGTTCACAGATTTGTACACCTTATTTTATTTACATTACACTAACAGAGCCCCTTTTTTAAGAGAGCTCAGTAATTCTAACATATCTGCTTATGTTAATATTTCTCCCCAAAAATAAAATAGACATTATGCAAAGAATGATTATCACTCTTTGCATAATGTCTATTCCTTTTTTCCAATCGTTTTCTAAAAGGTATTCAAAGACAAACTTAAAGATAGATATTCCTTCTGAGAATATTCATTTTAGAATGCAAGTATATAAAGGCAAGAACTATTTTATTTTACCGAAAGTAGCTTTAAACTCTTTAAATAAATATATGGATAATGAAAGAATTTGGCAATGGCAGAAAACATATATTATTGGCAAAACAAATGTAATATTAGACAGTTTAAAAGCTGGAGACATCGTTGGAGATATATGTACTGGTTTTTATAAAATTCGTAAGAAAACTTCTTTTAGATTATTATATTTTATTCCACCACAAAAAATAGGATATGTCATATTACCTTATATGTATAATGAAAAAGCAAATAGACTTTATGTTAAAAATATTAGTGATTATATAACTACACCGGATACAAAATACCTCTATTCTATAGATGATAATCACCTTATATGGATAGAAAATACACCATCTTATGAAAAAATACCGAATGAAGTATGTCGTTTGCAGATATATAATCATCCATCACTAAGCGTAGAGAGAGAATTAAAGGAAGAATATTTTAAGAAATAAGAGTTCTAATGGCTTAAAACACAACTAAATAACTTTGCTTGAAAGGGAAAAATAAAATAAAATTTGAGAGAGTAAACTAAACTGTGTCAAACTACAATAAATGTAGTTTGACACAGTTTTTTAATTATGGACAACTTATAAATCGTTTACTTTAATAAAGAGTTTAAATGGAACAGCCGTGGAAACAAGGAGAACATGCAGCTCAGTTCTTCCTCTAGCCTCAATGCCAAGCTTTACAAGGCTTTCTGCAAGAATCGTTTCTCGGTTACGCTTGAAGCTAACGACATTTTCAACAAAAGCAATCGTGACATACGATTCTACAATAAGGATGTTACGCTTTGGCAAAGCAGCACCAGCGACAGCCGTGCCTTGCTCTTGACATTGCAATATAACTTTAACACATCTAAGAACCGATACAAGGGTAAGGGTGCTGGTAATGAGGAATTGAACCGTTTCTAATTCTAAAGAGCCTAATCTTTCTCCTCCAACCATTCTTCCAGCACCTGGCAATACTCATCGTTTTGCTCAGCGAAAGGCATGTGTCTCGCTCCTACGAAGAGATGCCACTTGGAATCTTGGATACCATCATAAAGTGTCTTTGCTACCAATGGAGTACAGAGGTCGTTGGTGCCACTCATCACAAGGCATGGTACTTGTATCTCGCCCAAGCGGTCGGTGTAATCATAATCACGGAGCGTACCTGTAGGAGTGTATTCGTTTGGTCCCCATCCATAGAGATAAGCCTCAGCACCTGCACGCTTCTTTCGGCGAAGGCACTCTGGGCTGTCTTCCGTTACCTCTCCTGCACAATGCAAGAGCATGAAGTGCTCGTTCGCCTTGGCATACGCCTCGCTCGAAAAATCATCCTTCGCCTCAGCCTCAGCGATGGAACGCTGGTCTTCCTCCGACATAAACTTAATCATGCGATGTTGCTCACTTGCCCAAAGCTTGCTGCTCGAAAGAGTGCTGCTGAGAATGGCTGACTTCACGCCCTTTGCTTGCTTCTCTATCAGATAGATGATGGCGAGCATGCCACCCCACGACTGTCCCAAGAGATGAAAATGGTCGATGTGGAGATAGTCGATGAGCACACAAAGTTCGTTGAGCCAAGTCTCAGGAGTCCAGAGTTCGGGATGTCCCTCCACAAATGAGTTGCCACAGCCCAACTGGTCGTACATGATGACAGCTCTACCTGATTCCGCTACCCTATCCAATAGCTCGAAATAGTTGTGGGTACTGCCTGGTCCACCATGCAAAAGGATGATAGGGCTCTTGCCCTCCTCTGTTTTACCTACGATACGATAATATGTTTGATAGCCCATGAAGGGCATATATCCTTCCTTGATTTCCATTGTCTTCAAATGTTTATATATTATAATGTGCAAAAATATAAAAAATATGGCAATTAAACAAATATATCTCGATTATTTTATCAAAAGAACTTAAATAATTTGGTTGCTTCAAGCTAATGCAATATCTTTGCATTTTAAATAATAATGAAACCAAATAAAAATAGAATATATGTTTAGTGGAATCGTAGAAGAAATGGCCACTGTTGTGGCGATTAAGCAGGATAAGGAGAACATCGACTTTACCCTGAAATGTTCGTTCGTAGATGAACTCGGCATCGACCAGAGCGTGGCGCACAACGGCGTCTGCCTCACCGTAGTGGAAATAAAAGATGGCACGTATACCGTTACCGCCATGAAGGAAACCCTGGACCGCAGTAATCTGGGTCTGCTCAAGGTAGGCGACAAGGTGAACGTAGAGCGTTCGATGGTGATGAACGGCCGTCTGGATGGTCATATCGTACAGGGACACGTGGACGAGACTGCCAAATGTATCGCAATGAAAGACGCTGATGGCTCTACTTATTTTACTTTCGAATATGAGCTCAATAAGGAAATGGCAAGAAAAGGCTATTTCACGGTCGACAAGGGCAGCGTTACCGTTAACGGCGTTTCGCTCACCGTCTGTGATCCTACAGACAACACATTTACCGTTGCTATCATTCCTTATACCAGAGAGAATACCAACTTCTGCGACATCGAAGTGGGAACGGTAGTGAATATCGAATTCGACATTCTGGGCAAATATATCGCTCGACTCAAGAGCTTTGAATAAGCCAGCAAAGTTAAGTACGGACGTTCTAAAAAACTTGCACATTTCTTGCGTTTTGCGCACAAAGCAAAACTAAATGGGCATTTTTTTTATAAAATATTTGCGTAAGCCATAAAAAAGTGTTACTTTTGCCCCCGTGTTTTGTCCCAAATTGAACATTGGACAGTAACTTATTAGACGATAGCAAGTCTGACAATCGCACTAGACGACGTACAACTTGAGTACTGAGCACTAACAAACTTAGGAAATTATAACAATAACCATTTTTAAAAATATGAGTTTAAAAATCGTAGTACTTGCCAAGCAAGTACCTGACACAAGAAATGTGGGTAAGGATGCGATGACCGCCGAAGGCACAGTAAATCGCGCTGCCCTTCCTGCAATCTTCAATCCTGAAGATTTGAACGCATTGGAGCAGGCTCTCCGATTGAAAGAGCAGAATCCAGGTTCTACAGTTGGTATTTTGACCATGGGTCCTCCACGTGCTGGAGAAATCATCCGCCAGGGTCTTTATCGTGGTGCAGATACGGGTTGGTTGCTTACCGACCGTCTCTTTGCCGGTGCTGATACATTGGCTACTTCCTATGCCCTTGCTACCGGAATCCAGAAGATTGGTGACGTTGACATCGTGATCGGTGGTCGCCAGGCTATCGATGGTGATACAGCCCAGGTAGGTCCGCAGGTGGCTCAGAAGTTGGGATTGAACCAGGTAACCTACGCAGAGGAAATCCTCAAGGTAAAGGATGGCAAGGCTACTATACGCCGTCTCATTGATGGTGGTGTGGAGACTGTTGAGGCTCCATTGCCATTGGTTATCACCGTAAACGGAAGTGCTGCTCCATGTCGCCCATGCAACGTGAAGCTCGTAATGAAATATAAATACGCTACCTGCCCTATGGAGCGCAAGGGTGATGAGCCTTGGGCCAACCTCTATGAAGAGCGCCCTTACCTCACTCTGAACCAGTGGAGCGTTGCCGATGTAGATGGCGACCCTGCACAGTGCGGTCTGAGCGGTTCACCTACCAAGGTGAAGGCCGTGAAGAACATCGTGTTCCAGGCTAAGGAAAGCAAGACCTTGACCAGCAGCGATGAAGACATCGACGGACTGATGAAGGAATTGTTGAACGAAAGTATTATCGGATAATTTTGAAAAGACAATGAACAACGTATTTGTATATTGCGAGGTAGAAGGCACAACCGTTGCCGAAGTATCTCAGGAATTGCTCACCAAGGGTCGTAAGCTCGCTAACCAGCAGGGCGTGGAGCTCCATGCCATCGTGGCTGGTACCGGCATCAAGGGTCAGGTAGAGGATCAAATTCTCCCTTATGGTGTAGATAAATTATTTGTTTTCGATGCTGAGGGGTTGTTCCCATACACTTCAGCTCCTCATACAGACATTCTCGTCAACCTCTTCAAGGAGGAGAAGCCTCAGATTGCATTGATGGGTGCTACCGTTATCGGTCGCGACCTCGGTCCTCGTGTTTCTTCTTCATTGACCAGCGGTCTTACCGCCGACTGTACAGAACTTGAAATCGGTGATTACGACGATAAGAAGAGCGGCAAGCACTATGAGGGTCTGCTCTATCAGATTCGTCCTGCCTTCGGTGGTAACATCGTGGCTACCATCGTAAACCCAGAGCACCGTCCTCAGATGGCTACTGTCCGTTCCGGCGTGATGCAGAAGAGCATCTACGAGGGTGAGTGCAAGAAGGAAGTGGTTTACCCAGAGGTAAGCAAGTATGTTCCTGCTGAGGACTTCGTAGTAAAGGTACTCGACCACCACGTAGAGGCTGCCAAGCACAACCTGAAGGGTTCTGCCATCGTCGTAGCCGGCGGTTATGGCGTAGGAAGCAAGGAAGGCTTCGACCAGCTCTTCGAGTTGGCTCATCTCCTCCATGGTGAGGTAGGTGCTTCCCGTGCTGCAGTAGATGCAGGTTGGGTAGATCACGACCGTCAGATTGGTCAGACTGGTGTTACTGTTCATCCTAAGGTTTATATCGCCTGCGGAATCTCTGGTCAGATTCAGCACATTGCCGGTATGCAGGATTCAGGCATCATCATCTCTGTAAACAACGATCCTGATGCTCCAATCAACAAGATTGCCGACTACGTTATCAACGGCAATGTTGAGGATGTGGTTCCTAAGCTCATCAAGTACTACAAGCAGAATTCAAAGTAAATAATATACAAGGAGTTAAGGAGTTAAGGAGTTAAAGTAGTTAAGACAATAGTATTTGTATGTTTAGATTCGAAGATATTTATGCTTGGCAGAAGGCTCATGCTTTTGTATTACTCGTTTATCGGGTAACAGGACATTTTCCTGAAGTGGAGCGATTTGGATTGATTTCCCAGTTCAGAAGAGCAGCTGTGTCTATCGAAGCAAACATTGCAGAAGGCTACAAGAAACTTAGCAAAGCTGACAAACTCCGTTTCTTCAACATTTCGCAAGGAAGCCTTGAGGAATGTAGAGATTACATTATCTTATCAAGAGATTTAAATTTCTTGCAGAAAGGTGAATTTGAGGCATTATGCATAAGTATTGAAGAAGCTAGTAAACTTCTAAATGCATATTGTAAAGGTGTTATAAACAATAGTGCTATCAGCTAGCATTTTAGGAGATAAAGGTGTTGTCTTAACTCCTTTAACTCCTTAACTCCTTTAACTCCTTCCAAAAATAAAAAAATATGGCTAATTATTATACAGACCATCCTGAGATAGAGTTCCACTTGAATCATCCGCTTATGAAGCGTGTTGTGGACTTGAAGGAAAGAAATTATGTAGAAAAAGACCAGTTTGAAGATGCTCCAGTAAACTACGAGGATGCCATCGAGAACTACAAGCGATTGCTGGATATTACCGGCGATGTAGCTGCTAACATCATCGAACCAAACTCTGAGGATGTTGACCTCGAAGGTCCACACCTGGAGAATGGCCGCATGATCTATGCCAGCAAGACATTCGAGAACCTCGATGCTACACGCAAGGCTGGCCTCTGGGGCTTGTCTATGCCTCGTCGTTACGGCGGTTTGAACTTGCCTAACGCCATCTTCTCTATGGCTTCTGAAATCATTGCTGCTGCTGATGCAGGTTTCCAGAACATCTGGTCTCTCCAGAGCTGTATCGATACACTCTATGAGTTCGGTTCTGAGGAGCAGCGCCAGAAGTACATCCCTCGCATCTGCGCTGGCGAGACCATGAGTATGGACTTGACTGAGCCTGATGCAGGTTCTGACTTGCAGCGCGTAATGTTGAAGGCTACTCAGGATGAGGACGGCACATGGCGTCTGAATGGTGTGAAGCGTTTCATCACCAATGGTGACTCAGACATCCACCTGGTTCTGGCTCGTTCTGAAGAAGGCACCAAGGATGGTCGTGGTCTTTCTATGTTCATCTACGACAAGCGTGATGGCGGCGTAACCGTTCGTCACATCGAGCACAAGTTGGGTATTCACGGTTCTCCTACCTGCGAGTTGGTTTACAAGAATGCTAAGGCAGAGCTTTGCGGTAACACCCGTCTCGGTTTGATTAAGTACGTGATGGCTCTGATGAACGGTGCCCGTCTGGGTATTGCAGCTCAGAGTGTGGGTGTTGAGCAGGAGGCTTACAACGAGGGCTTGGCTTATGCCAAGGAGCGTGCTCAGTTTGGTGAGAAGATCATCAACTTCCCAGCCGTTTACGACATGCTTTCAAGAATGAAGGCTAAGTTGGATGCAGGCCGTTCACTCCTCTACTGCTGCGCTCGCTACGTAGATATCTACAAGGCTTTGGAAGACATCGCCCGCGACACTAAGCTCACTCCAGAGGAGCGTCAGGAGATGAAGAAATACACCCGTCTTGCTGATGCATTTACTCCATTGGCTAAGGGTATGAACTCTGAGTATGCCAACCAGAATGCATACGATGCCATCAGCATTCACGGTGGTTCTGGTTTCATCATGGAGTACAAGTGCCAGCGCCTGTTCCGTGATGCCCGCATCTTCTCTATCTACGAGGGTACCACCCAGCTTCAGGTAGTAGCAGCTATCCGCTACATCACCAACGGTACTTATCTCAGCATCATCAAGGAGATGTTGGAGAACGAGGTATCAGATGATTTGAAGGCATTGAAGGAGCGTGTAGCCAAGCTCGTAGATCTTTACGAGGCAGCCATCAACAAGGTGAAGGAGGCTAACGATCAGGCTGTTCACGACTTCCTGGCTCGCCGTCTCTACAACATGACAGGCGACATCGTAATGTCTCTCCTCATCCTCGACGATGCTACTAAAGCACCAGAGATGTTTGCCAAGAGTGCCAATGTTTATGTTCGTATGGCAGAGGAGGAAGTTCTCGGTCATTCAGCATACATCCAGAACTTCAAGGCAGAAGACTTGGAGAGCTTCAAGGCGTAAGATATTTATAAAAATAAGATAATATTAAAGTCCGTGGGCAAAATGAATGCTCACGGACTTTTTTATTACAAACTTTCTTCTTTACTTACCAGATTTACTCCCCAAAATTTCGGGGGAATCAGATATTATTCATTTTTCAAACGACATTAACTAGGATATATAGATACTTTTTATGTTAAATTATGCATATTGTTTAGTCGATTTAACAAAATAATCGTATTT
This sequence comes from Segatella copri, assembly GCA_021618535.1. Taxonomy (GTDB): domain Bacteria; phylum Bacteroidota; class Bacteroidia; order Bacteroidales; family Bacteroidaceae; genus Prevotella; species Prevotella copri_O. The sequence continues at coordinate 31,377 of JAJWAL010000005.1, forward strand.
TTGCAAAATCAATTAAACAATAAGAGATTATGATACAAAAAGAAGTTATCAGAGAAATACTCTTGGAAAATAGAAAAGAGATAGAATTACAGCATATTGTCCCAAGAGACATCCAAATGGAAGAGTTTGCCAACTATGTCTTGATAGGCGTCAGACGAGCTGGCAAATCATTCATGCTTTATCAGCAAATTCAACAATATCTGAAACAAGGTATCAGTTGGAACTCTATGCTCTATCTCAATTTTGAGGATGAGCGATTGATGGGCATGACTGCGCAAGAACTAAACCTCATCCTTGAGGTTCATGGTATGATGTCTGACAAACGCCCAATTCTATTTCTTGATGAAATACAAAATATAGATGGTTGGGATAAATTTGCACGGCGCTTAGCTGACAACAAGTACAGAGTCTATATAACAGGCAGCAACGCTAAAATGCTTGGCAGTGATGTGGCAACAACCTTAGGAGGTCGCTATATCACTAAACACATTATGCCATATAGTTTCTCTGAATTTCTGAATGCCAATGAGATTTCTTATGACACAGATACCATCGCAACCACTTCAGGAAGAGCAAAAGTACAAAGATATTTTGAAAGCTATTTCCATTTTGGAGGTTTTCCAGAAGGTGCAAAACTGGCATCAAAAAGAGATTATATCAATAGTGTATATCAAAAGATTTATCTCGGTGACATAGCCTCTCGCAACAAAATAGAGAATCAGTTCTCACTTCGCATACTTTTCAGAAAACTAGCAGAGAGCGTGAAGCAACCAATTTCTTTCACACGACTCGCGAATATAATAGCATCTACTGGTGCTAAACTCAGCAAACCAACTCTCATCAATTATATTGAATATTCTAAAGATGCTTTCTTAATTTATCCTATCAAGAATATCGCAGACAATCTCACACAACGTGAGACCAACCCTAAATACTATTTTGTAGACAATGGTATTATCAGTATCCTTGCCATGGATATAGACACATCTTTATTAGAGAATATGGTTGCAATGGAACTATTACGAAGATATGGGTTAGACGAACAAGTTTTCTTCTATAATAAAAATATAGAAGTAGATTTTTATATACCAGATGCTGCAATGGCTATACAAGTAAGCTACAATCCCAAAAAATCTACAGAAACTTGGGAAAGAGAATCTACAGCCCTTATCAAACTTTCCAAGGTATTGGATTGCAAGCGTCTCATAATCCTAACTTACGAGTTAGAAGAAGAAATTGTTGTAAAAGACAAGAAAATAGAAGTGATACCTGTATGGAAATGGTTACTTGATTTATAGCTATTATCCAGAACGTTATGGCGTAAAGATTACCGGTAAAAGCAATTTCAGTTTCTATCTCAAATGTACCATGCTGAGGTGGTATCTTTTTGCCAAATGTACCATGCTGAGGTGGTATCTTTTCGTCCAGAGGTAGTAACCTTTCGACTTGAGGTCGTAACCTTTCCCCTAAGGATACCACCTTGGAGGTTCTTATATAGTAAGTGTTACGACCTTACCCTTTCTTCTCGATAAATCCAAGATTGCAGAGCTTATGAATCTCCAAACGTGCACGGGCATGAGTAATCGAAGAATCCAGCTGGCGATAAGTAGCATTATCTATCGCACCCACTTCTCTCACAAAGACAAGAGCCAGCTTCTGTTCATTCCCCAAACCAAACTCAGCATATTGAGCCAACCACTCCATATTCTCCTTGCTGAGGAAATGATGGAGCAGAAGTCTTGCCGTAAACTTATTCGCTTCATGGTTCGATCTAAAAGTTGGTGTGTAGTCATACAACCAAAAAGTATATAGTTGTACAACTAAAAGGGGTATAGTTGTACAACTAAAGGGTATATAGTCGTACAACTAAAGGGTGTATAGTCGTACAACTAAAGAGTATTGCCACTAGGCTCGGCAGATCTTCCGACTGCAGTCAGCAGACCTGCTGACTAGGCTCAGCAGAGCTGCTGACTGC
>JAJWAL010000005.1:33451-55599 GCA_021618535.1 Segatella copri
CTTCCGACTGCAGTCAGCAGACCTGCTGACTAGGCTCAGCAGAGCTGCTGACTGCAGTCGGAATCTTCTAGGAACAGGCTTCTTATACTAAATATATCAGTTCATTGAACCTGATTAAACGCCTTTCATGACTTACCCATTCGTCTCGGTGCGTTTATTCAGCCATATTAGACTTTAGCAATAAATAATAATCTCTTTTTATAAATACAGCCATTCCCGAAAAGCGGAACAAATGACAAATATCGGGAATAGGGATTTTCCTTTCTACTTTAGGGAATTCATCTCGCTTCTTTTCGAAAGAAAAATGTACTTTTGCAACCATAAAACAATATAATAACTTATAAAAACAGTATCGCTTATGAAAAGAAATGAAGTAATGGCGCTCATCGCCACAACCATATTGATGTTTGCCGTATGCCTCTCGGCTTCGGCTAAAGGAAAAAGAAACGTGGAGCGGGGAATGACCAAGCAGGAAGTAATAGCCATTCTTGGAGAACCTAAGCTCACCAGTTTCGACATGTATGGGGACAAATGGGAATATGCCAAATATAATAATCTGTTTGGAGATTCCAAGTACATCACGGTCTTCTTCGACAGAAACGGAAAGGTAGTGCAGTACGATACAAGAATCATAGAACCCAACAGCCAGACGTCGAATGTACAGCAACCACACCCTACTCCACCCCTCTACGATGGAAGATGTGATCCAGATGGCAGAATGGATTACGGCTATTGTCTCGATGATGCTTCCTTCACCAAACTATATAATAAGGTGAAGAAGGCAAGCTTTGATGACAACAAGTTCGATCTGATAGAAGTGGCCAGCCTCGGCTGTTACTATTCTTGTGCCCAAGCCGTCAGCATGATGAATATATTCACTTTTGGTGACAGTAAGATGAAAGCCCTCAGACTGATGGCTCCTCATATCATAGATTTGCAGAATGCTAATATCATCTATCAGCAATTCAGTTTTGAAAGCGAAAAGCAAAAGGTAGGAGAAATATTAAGAAGCAGCAGAATATCTCCTCAAAACTTGCATATTCAATGAAAAAGCATTAATTTTGCACTCAAAAATTGCAAAATAAATGAATACAAAGATATTATCAAAAGACAAAGACCCGATGGGCGCCGCTATCCTTGATTATCAGAAATCGGGAAGAGCAGGAAGATTACGTGTGCTCTCTTCTATGTTCGAAGAGGACGAAATGCCGGTGAAACATCTCTTCAGAAAAGTTGAGGAGATGCCGATGCTGGAGCAGAAGGCCTTGCAACTCACAAAAGGGCGTGTACTGGATATCGGAGCCGGCAGCGGCTGCCATACGCTCGCCTTGCAGGAGAAGGGCTTGGAGGTAAAAGCCATTGATATTTCTCCTCTGAGCTGCGAAGCGATGGAACTGAGAGGAGTAAAGGATGCGGAATGCATCAATCTTTTCGATGAACATCTGGAAACAGGATTCGATACCATCCTCCTCCTGATGAACGGAACGGGAATTGCCGGTAAGATAGAACATCTCCCTGCCCTCTTCCAGCGCCTGAAGGCGTTGCTGAATCCAGGCGGTCAGATTCTCATCGATTCCTCTGATCTGAAATATATCTACGAGAATGAGGATGGAAGTTTCGACATCAATCTGAATGGTGCCTACTATGGTGAAGTGGATTATCAGATGATTTACAAAGACATTAAGGGAGACTGTTTCGACTGGCTCTACGTAGATTTTCCATTGCTCAAATCCATCGCCGAAACCTGCGGGTTGCATGGTGAACTCGCGGCAGAAGGCGAACACTACGACTATCTGGCGAGGTTTTTCTAAAAGACATCATAAAAAAGTGAAGGAGCTAAGACAAATGTTCTTGGCTCCTTCACTTTTTTCCTCCTAACCTATTTTATCTTATCGTTGAAATCGTGACATCTGAGAACTCGTTCATGTAATCAAGAATCTCCATGGTGTGGAAATCGCGCTTCGCCTTGATTTCTATGTTCGCTTCCAGGAATTCCTCCTTCGAGTAGCGGCGCTCTTTCAGCTCATAGGAATGAACTTCCAGACCTTTCTGCTTGATTTGCCTGATAAACTCCTTCACGCTTTCACGAGATGGCGCGGTGAAGGTCAAGTCGATGGTAGTTGTTCCCAACTGCGGAATCCAGTAGTTCAATACTTCCAGTCCCAGCAACACCATCGCCGTGGTAATAGCTGCAGCTACATACATTCCCGTACCGCACGCCAGACCGATGGCTGCCGTAACCCACAAGCCTGCAGCAGTAGTCAATCCTCTCACCACGTTCTTCTGGAAGATAATCGTTCCGGCGCCCAGAAATCCAATGCCCGAAACCACCTGCGCAGCCACACGGGAAGAATCCTTTAAGTCAATTCCGAATCCATACTGGGAAACGACACAGAAAAGCGCACTTCCCAATGCCACGAGAAAGTGAGTACGGAAACCTGCCTCCTTGGCACGATATTCTCGCTCAATGCCTATCGCTCCTCCCAAAAGCAGGGCGAGAGACAGGCGAATGGTCAGGTCAATATAAGCTGCATCCATATTATTGTCCTTTCTTTAATTAATCAACAAAAAAATCATTTAATTGCAAATATACAACTTTTCTTGGAAAGAAAGGCGAGAATTTCAAAAAAATAATGTATCTTTGCAACTGTTAGTGCCAATTTCGGCAATTTACTCAATTTATTCACAAATACACATTATTTAATAATATATATGGCAACAGTTGACGACAAGAAGATTATCTTTTCGATGGTGGGCGTATCTAAGATTATCCCACAAAACCAGAAACAGATTCTGAAGAACATCTACCTATCGTTCTTCTACGGAGCAAAAATCGGTATCATCGGTTTGAATGGTGCCGGTAAATCTACGTTGATGAAAATCATCGCAGGACTTGAGCAACCTACCCAGGGTGAGGTGGTTTGGAGCCCAGGCTACTCTGTGGGCTACTTGCCTCAGGATCCTCCGCTCGACGAGAACAAGACCGTGAAGGAAAACGTGATGGAGGGTGTGCAGAAAATCTATGATGCACTCGCTGAATACGAGGACATCAACAACAAGTTCGGTCTCGAAGAATACTATGGAGACCCTGATAAGATGGACAAGCTGATGCAGCGTCAGGCTGAGGTGCAGGATATCATTGATGCTACCGATGCCTGGAATATCGACTCCAAGCTGGAGCGTGCGATGGCTGCCCTGCATTGTCCTCCTGGTGATTGGCCTGTTACCAATCTCTCGGGTGGTGAGCGCCGCCGTGTGGCTCTCTGCCGCCTGCTCCTGCAGAAGCCGGACGTGCTCCTGCTCGATGAGCCTACCAACCACCTGGATGCTGAGAGCATCGACTGGCTGGAGCAGCACCTGCAGCAGTATGAGGGTACCGTAATCGCCGTAACCCACGACCGCTACTTCCTCGACGACGTGAGCGAGTGGATTCTGGAGTTGGATCGTGGCGAAGGTATTCCATGGAAGGGCAACTATTCTTCATGGCTCGACCAGAAGACCAAGCGAATGATTCAGGAGGAGAAGACTGCCTCTAAGCGCCGCAAGACATTGGAGCGCGAGTTGGAATGGGTTCGCATGGCACCTAAGGCCCGTCAGGCTAAGGGTAAGGCTCGTCTGAACTCTTACGAGCAGATGCTCAACCAGGAGCAGAAGGAGCGCGAGGAGAAACTGGAAATCTTCATCCCTAACGGTCCTCGTCTGGGTAACAAGGTGATTGAGGCTCAGCATGTGAAGAAGGCGTTCGGCGAAAAGGTTCTCTTCAACGACCTCAACTTCATGCTTCCTCCTAACGGCATCGTAGGTGTGATTGGTCCTAACGGAGCCGGCAAGACTACCCTCTTCCGCCTCATCATGGGATTGGATCAGGCAGATGGCGGTACATTCGAGGTGGGTGAGACCGTGAAGCTGGCTTATGTTGACCAGCAGCACAAGGACATCGACCCACAAAAGACCGTTTACGAGGTGATTTCCCAGGGCAATGAGACCTTGCGTCTGGGTGGCAGAGATGTGAATGCACGTGCTTACATCAGCCGCTTCAACTTCTCGGGCACCGACCAGAGCAAGCTCTGCAGCGTTCTCTCGGGTGGTGAGCGCAACCGTCTGCAGTTGGCTTTGGCATTGAAGCAGGAGGGTAATGTATTGCTCCTCGATGAGCCAACCAACGATATCGACGTGAACACGCTGCGTGCATTGGAGGAAGGTTTGGAGGCATTTGCCGGTTGTGCGGTGGTAATCAGCCACGACCGCTGGTTCCTCGACCGAATCTGTACCCACATTCTTGCCTTCGAGGGCAATGGTGAGGTCTTCTTCTTCGAAGGCAGCTATTCTGAGTATGAAATCAACAAGGCCCGCCGCCTGGGCGATACTGAAATCAAGAAGGGTCGCTACCGCAAGTTGATGGAGGAATAAGGATTCGAAAACGAAAAGAATAATCGTTTCGTAAACAATAAAAAACAAAAGAGAGGGTGGGTCATAAGTACAAGACGCACCCTCTTTTTTGTTTCAAAGAGTACAATTATCCCAAACTACTCAGCGTTCCTCCTTAGGAACATTAATCGTTATCTGCTGGGTTATCAAATCACTGTCATCAGCAAGCACTGATGACACACACAAAAAAGGGAAGCGCCGAAACGACACTTCCCCATGGATTGGATGGATTATATATTCATCTGTCTCGCGACAGTTTATTCTGTGTATGCAGTCTTGTAGGCTGAGTCAAAGAACATGGCGCAAGAACCTACGCCAGTCTCATACTCATGCTGCTTCTGACCAGCTCTGTCATACTCCACTACGTAGCCATTGCCATTATAGTCGGGAGTACCTTTATCGCCCATTTTATAAGAGAGCACGAAGATATGACCGTTCAATGGGTCGGCAAAGATGCCGCATGGGCTTACAGGCATCTCTGAGAGTGTCAGCGCCTGTGGTTGTGTACTTCCTGCTGCAAGCACACTCACGCTAGGAGTGCCTCCATAAGGTGCATTGAGCACATAGAAATAAGGAGGAGCCGCCTGCATGCGTGTTATAGCACCAGGGGTTACGCATACAGCATAGTTGCCATCTGCCACCTTCTGTGACTTGCCCTTGTCGAAGAGTACCACACGGAGGGCATTCTCGCCAGTGGTTGCATAGTCTGGAGCAGGTCCATACACAGGGTTGTCGATGACATACACACGCCCTGAAGCATAATAGATGCTGGTAGGATTGTTTACACCCTCGATATTCTTTGTCTCTACATTGTCGTTGGAAAGATTGATGCAAGAGATGTTGCCACCACCAGCACCATAGTTGCTGTTAGCTACATAGAGAGTGCCATTACCGAAGACCAAGCCCTCAGGATAGTTACCCACCTGCCACTTCTTCTGAAGAGCAAAACTTGTGGTGTCCACAGCTGCTACATAGCCACCGTATGTAGTGAAAAATACATAGCCACCACCAGCGATAACATGGCGAGGCTCAGCGCCCTCGGCATTGCCCAGCAACTCTGTGGTCTTGATTTGCTTGATGCTCTTCTTGGTAGTCTTGTCGATTACCTCAATGGTGTTGCTCTGGTCTACGGCAAGATAAATCTTGTTGCCATATACAATGCCGTCGTTGGCAGTATTACCGAGTAAGCGATTGTTAGCAGCCTTGAACACGCCCTGTGTAGCTGTGCTTGAAGCATAGTCGATGGCTGTGAGAGAGCTCTCGATATTGCTATACATGTTACCTGAATTCACGACGTAAGCACCCGTACTATACACCTGGAGATAAGTCTCAGGATAGTCTTCGGCAGGATCGCATGATGTCATCACTGCAGTGCCCATCAAGAGCACCGCCAAACCTAATAAATACTTTTTCATTTTCTTTTTTCTGTTTATATTTGAATCTAATTTGTTACTATCTAGAAGTTATATCCGATGCTTAACATCCAGCTGCGGCGAGGCATCGGATAATGTCCCACGAGTTCATACTGCTCCGACAGCAGGTTCTTCACATCCATCCTGACCTTCACGCCTCTCAGGGATTTTCCCCAGAGACTCAGTCCGTCCAGCTGACGATAGAGCGTCAGCCCCATGTCCCAGTAACCATCCACTTCGGTGCCGTCATAGTGCTCGTTGTTGGCCCATCGCTTGCTCATTCCCTGTCCATGGAGCGAGACATTCACCCAGGGATTCTCCCACCCCAAGGCAATACTGCCTGAGTGCAGAGGAATATAGGCTACCTGATTGCCATAATATTTGGACGAGCGGTCGGTATGGTTCACCACGTGCTGATAGCTATACGACCCTTGCAGCGAGAGTTGCTGCCCCGGAGCCATCTGCCAGGTGCCACGCAAGGAGGCATCCACGCCAACGACATCAACCCGTGCCAAGTTCACAGTACGCCAGACGAACATATTGTAAGGAACGCCCACTATCTTGTCGGTCACCCGATTGCAATAGCCGTCCAGCGTTGCTTGAATATTCCATCCCTTATAACGTAGAGATTCGCCGTTTCCCCCATCTCCTGAAGAAGTTTTTTTCCACGTAAGCCCGACATTCAACTGTCGGGTTTTCTCAGGCTTCAGATCAGAACTTCCATAATGGAAGAAATAGTTCTCGTTGAAAGTAGGAACCCGGAAGATCTCCTTGTACGAAGCCCTGAGATAAAGCTCATCGCTGGCTGTTCCACTCCCCAGGAGCCGATAAGAAAGCGAAAGCGATGGCGAAAGCCGGCGCGCATCCTTGGCAGCCTGTCCTGCTTGGGTAGGATTGGTGCTGCCTTGCTGAGTCTCTATCTTGCGCCCCACGCTGTTGAGGTAAACCGAAGCCAGCATTCTGGCAAGAGCCACCCATCTTCCCTTCGCATATCGGGCGGAGAGCGACTGCAGGATACCATGTCGATGAGGACGCAGGTCGGTAGCAAGGGTGCTGTTGAGCGAATTCATCATCCAGTCGGCAGAGTAATCTACCGCCCAGCCATCCCCCGGAATCCACATCAGGGCTGCCGAAGTATAATATTCCCTTTGCCAGTAGGTAGCATCATTGCGTCGATTTGCCACGAGCGTGTCCTGATAGGCAGAGCTCGCCCAGTTCATCTTGGCTTGCACCTTCAGCATCCAACGGTCATCGAGACTTCTGGCTTGCCACCTTGCTTGGGCAAAGGCGTTGCGGTCGTGCAACTGCTCGGCAGTTACATTGGTGTAATATCTCACGATACCTGGCAACTGTCGGTCGTTGTCATAATAATAGAGCTTTGCCCACAATTGGCTCCGGCTCATGCCATCGGCTCGTCTGCCCATCATCCAGTGCATATTCAGTTCGCCATGTCCCGAGTTCATCCTACTGTTGGTTCGCCGCTCATGGGTGGTGTACTTACCGTTGCGCAGGAGGAAGGGATAGTCGTTTTCGGCATAGGTGTACTCACCCATTGCCTGGAGGGTGAACCTATCTGACAATCTCTGTACATAGCGCAGATAAGGCGAGACATATCCGAAGGACCCCACCTGCAACTGGGTAGAGAGGTGAGGCTGCCTGTCGATGGGAATCTCGTTCATGGTTTCGATGGCGAGCAAAGCTGCCACTGAGGCTTGCCGGGCCGAGATGAAGATGTCGTCGTTGTCGCCAATGGTGAGTCGCAAAGTCTGCACTTGGTCGAGCGAATAACGGGACACATCAATTTCGCCACCCTGACATTCGCTGAGCAGCACACCATCGTAACTCACACCCGTATGCCCCGCTCCGAATCCACGCACAGCTACCGTCTTCATTCCTCCTGCCCCACCATAGTCGCGCAGATTGATGCCTGGCATGCGGTGCAAAGCGTCAGCCATATCCGTAACTCCGAGCCTCAACATATCCCCCTTGTCCAAAAGCTGGAGAGGTGATGTGCTCGTAAGTATCCGGTGCTGCCGAGCATTCACTTTTACTTCCTGCAAGTGCTCGGTACGAATGGAATCTTGCCCCATACCCACTTGTGCATACAACAGTAGCAAGCCACCGAGACAAAATATCCTCAATGCCTTCATTCATTCTATCTTTTATATTATTATCTGTGTCTCCATCACGAACCCATCCCACGGGGTTGGATAGAATCATCGGAATCTCTTATCCTAAAGACCCTCTTTCATCATATTGTTTCCGATGGCAACGGCAGGTCTTCTGACTTGCGTCCTCCCCGCATCTCACTCTATGTAAACATAAAAAGATGCAAAACTCATGGCAAGCGGTCTTCCCGAAAAATTGTCAGTGACCATGGTGCTTGCCGCAATAAGACGCTTACAGCAGCGGGACTGTCCGGGCTTCTCACCCGATTCCCTTTTAATCACTACGCACTCATCCTGCCTGAGGCGGCAGAAGGTGGCAGCGAACCAATTGCGGGTGCAAAGGTACTATAAAAAAATGAATAAAAAGATAACTTTATCCGCTTTTTTATTCCAGCAAGGATAAAATTATCTTTTTATTCAGAGTTTAGTTTATTATTTTACGATTTCCAGGAGTTCTGCGAAATCATCAATGATCCATTCGGCAGAGGCAAGCTGTTGGCGGGTTCCGTTGCCATAAGTCACGGCACAGGCTTTGCAACCGGCATTGTGAGCCATGTCTACATCAAAGGTCATATCGCCCACTACGAGGGTTTCAGCTGTAGTTCCCTTCATCCCCTTCAATGCCTTGAAGACCATATCGGGTGCCGGCTTCACGTGCTCCACATCATCGCCAGCCACAATGGAAGAGAAGATATTCTCCAACTGCATCTGATGCACGTATCCATCGAGCGAACAATGGTTTCGACTGCTTGCCATGCCCAGGATATAGCCCCGATGGTGCAACTCTCGCAGGGTATCTATTACATGAGGAAAAGGCTGCACGATCATCGTCTTCTTGTTATCCAGGAAAATCTCGCGATAGGTTGCCGCACATTCCATTCCTTCCTCAGCACTCATTCCGAAGAGCGAAACAAAAGCCTCATCCAGTCTCAAACCGATGGTCTTGGCGCAAGCCTCCTCCGATTTCACTTCCAGCTTTCTTGCCCGCATCGTATCCTGCAGAGTCTTTACTATGAGACTCTGCGAATCGCCGATGGTTCCATCAAAATCAAAAATTATATACTTCATTATTCTTATCTTATTTGAAAACGAGCACAAAGGTACGGATAATTACTGAAACTACAAAGCAAATTGCTCACGAATCGCCTTTATGATATGATGACGAGCCACTTCCGGCTTCATCGCCTCATCCAACGGCATTCCTTCCGGAGTAACCTGAATAACTCTATCGAATCCAGCATCCTGCATCGCTTGCCTATCGCTCACGCCACCCGATACGAGCCAGATTTTCTGATTGGTAACATGCTCCAATATGCGCTGCGGCAGTTTCCCCATCAAAGTCTGACGGTCGCTATGTCCCTCGCCCGTAATCACGAGATCCGCATCCTGAATGAGCGCCTCAAAACCTATTTCATCCAAGAGAAGCTCAGCCCCAGGACGAGCCTCAGCATTGAAATATTGCAGGAAAGCATAGCCCAGTCCGCCGGCAGCACCAGCTTCAGGAACCTCACTCCTATCATATCCGAAATGCTTGGCGCTTACCTCGGCAAACTTCCTTGCTCTATCATCCAGCATCTGCACCATCTTTGCATCAGCTCCCTTCTGAGGCGCAAAAACATGAGCCGCCCCGTTTTCGCCACAGAGCGGATTGGTAACATCCGAAGCCAACACAAAACTGCATTCCTGTCGGATTTTCTTCCAATCGTCGCCCATCGCCTTGAGCATTCCGATGCCGCAATCGGATGTGGCGCTGCCGCCCAAGCCCACGATGAAATGGCGCACGCCCCGGCGATAAGCATTCATAATCATCTCGCCCACGCCCCATGAAGTAGCCTTCATCGGGTTGCGCTGTTCAGGCTCAATCAGAGCCAGTCCGGCGGTCTGCGCAATCTCGATAATCGCCGTATCATCCACGATTCCGTATTCAGCCTCAATCCATCTCATCAGCGCATCATGGGCATGAATCCTCACTCGCTCTCCCTTCATCGCCGAAAGAAAAGCATCGAGCATACCCTCTCCCCCATCACTCATTTCCAGGGTAATGATTTCGGGAGAAGCATCAGTCACCAAATTCTTTATTTCGGGAGAAGCATCTTCCGCATTCCATTCCTTTACTCCCGAAGCAATCGCCTCGTTCACCTCTCTGCTCGAAAGGCAACCCTTATAAGAGTCGCAAGCTATTATTATCTTCTTAAATCCAGCCCCATCCATCTGTTTGAGACCATCCATTTTCCTATCCATATCCTATTTATGTTATATCATTCCCGGAAGCATCGCCTATCAAGCGATTCCCCTTCCAGCCCGCAAAATTAGCCATTATTCCTGAAACCACAAACCTTTTTGGGAAAAACTTTCAAAAACAGATGCTTCTGGGAAGAGCTGAGAGAAAAAAGAGGTTAAAACATTTGGCTATTAAAAAGATTCCTCGTATTTTTGCAGTAGATTTTTCAAAGGTTTTCAAAAGGTTAAAGGCTTATGTGCAAATATGAAGAAATAGAAGGTTGGCGACTCTCGAATGGCAAGACGATTCGGGAAATCAACAATGCCGTACACGATGAGGTGGAACGAATCTACCTGGAAGCGTGGGCGAAGGGCATTTCTGTGCCATATTTTGAGGGAAAAAAAGTTTTTCTAGCTAATCCAGATGGAAGCGATGATGAAGTAACATTTGACATGAATACTAGAAAATATACAGTTATCCAACAAGTAGCAGCTCCAGGAAAAGGTAAAATGGGCTACTTGCTTCAAGCATAATTCTCAAAAAATTGCAACTATGACACGACGACCAGAATTCACCATTATTGCAGGACCAAACGGAGCAGGAAAAAGCAAACTTGGTCCATTCTATTCAAGTGTAAAAGCATTTGATGGAGATCAACTTGCCATGAAACTTCGTAAGGAACATCCAGACTGGAAAGATTCGTGGATAGACGGAACTGTTATCTCCACACTAATGAAAGAAAAAGACGAAGCTATTCTATTAAAGAAAAATTACGCCTTTGAAACTAATTTCTCTTCAGATTTGCCTATCAATCTTATCCAAGATTTCAAAAATGCCAACTATAAGATTTGTTTGATTTATTTTGGTCTGTTTCATATTGTCGACTCCTCCACCCGTGTTGACCAACGCTATATACTGGGCGGTCATAATGTAAAACAAGACGTTATAGAATATAACTTCACGGAAGGCATCAAACGAGTAAGAGCCTCTCTACCACTTTTCGAAAACATTCTTTTCATTGATGGCACTTCCGATTTTGGCGACATTGTTGCCATTCACATAGAGAAATCTGGCAAACATCAGATTACAGATCACCCAGCCGAATGGTTCGACAAATACTTCAAAGAAGCATTCGATGCGCTTGTTGATGGCGAGGAAGAATAGTACTTTTACAAGATTCTAGCAAATCATTTTATACCCAATCCCCCTCACATTGATGATTCTGATATTTTCATCGGCAGATAACTTGTGGCGGAGCTTGGTGATGAAAACATGGAGACTGCGGGAATTGAAAAAGCTGTCATCGCCCCATAGTTTCAGGAGAATATCCTTGCTCTCTACCACATTATTCTTACTCTCCACAAGCATGCGAAGGATTTCTGATTCACGATGTGACAGTTCGGTATCCTTACCTTCCAACTGCAGAATCTGACTGGTAACATTCAGGCGATAACGACCGATGGAAAGCCATTGATCAGCAGCATCCGGATTATCAGGAGAAACATTCCCCCCTTCCTGTTCTTCAGAAGAATTATTTCCGGCAGAAGCCCGATGACAAAGCGACTTGATACGGACGATGAGTTCCTGGATGGCAAACGGCTTCTTCAGATAGTCATTGCCACCCAATTCAAATCCCTCTACCACATCATTCACCGCCGAACGAGCCGTGAGGAAAAGCACAGGAGTACGGGAATCCGTCTTGCGGATACGGCGCACCATCTCGAAACCATCCATCTTGGGCATCATTACATCAGCTACCAGCACATCAGGCTTCTGTTCTGCAAACATACGAAGCCCCTCTTCGCCATCATGCGCCGTGCGCATCTCGAAGCCCTGCGCCTCCAAGGTGTCGCTCAGAATCATCGCCAAGGATGTTTCGTCTTCTACCAGTAATACTTTTATCTTATTCATTGCTTCTTTTTACTTTTAAGATTAAGACTTGGGGGACCAGCGATGGAATCGCTGGGAACGGGGGCGCAAAGGGGACTAGGTTCTTTTTACTTTTTTACCCTTTTACCTTTTTACCTTTAAGAAATTGCAGGGTGAAGCTGCTTCCCTTCCCGAGTTCGCTTTCTACGGAAACAGAACCGCCCATTTTCTCCATCAGGCTCTTGACATAGAAAAGCCCGAGACCATAGCCCTTGACCGTATATTTATTGCCATCCGTTACCCGATAGAACTTGTCGAAAATATAAGGCAATTTATCATGAGCAATACCGATTCCATTATCTGATACGGAAACCTGCACTTCATCCTCGGCTTTTTGGAAAGCCTTGACTTCTATCTTCACGCTATCTTCAGAATACTTGATGGCATTGTCTATGAGATTGCTCACGATGTTTGAGAAATGCATCCGGTCGGCATGAACCACCAGATTTTCAGGTTCTACGGACAACGAAATATTCACCTTTTTATCCGTTCTATCTCCTGATTTCACTTTCAGCTGATGCTGGGATATTAATGGTTCTATCACCTCCTTCACTGGAACTTCCACGATATTGAGCAGCATCGATTTCCGTCGTTCCATACTCATCGACAGAATCTGTTCCACCAATCCGCTGAGCGTCTGCAACTGCTCCTGGGCGATGGTGAGATACTTTCGCGCCTTATCAGGATGCTGGAGCATTCCGTAGTTCAGCAGGGAGTCGGTGGCTGCGTAGGCTACGGCTATCGGAGTCTTCAATTCGTGGGTGATATTATTGGTGAAATCACTCTTCATCTCATCAAGCGTCTTCTGCTTGAGCATCGTATGAACCAGGAACCAGAAGACGAAAGCCAGGATGAGCATGATGAAGAGCGATGTGGCAAGAATGCCTGCCATCTGGCTGAGCACAGTCATCGTAAGCGGCTCTAGGGTAAGGACATATTTCTCCTCATTCGCCTCCCCCTCATTGCAAACCACATATTGGTATTGCTTGGCATTGGCAGAAGGCACATACCCCTTTGTCATCACTTTCGCCAAAACCTTCTTTCCTGCAAAAAGCTGAATCTGATGTGGAATCGGATGAACATTGTCACTCACCAACAAACTGTCTGAAAGCATCTTGGCAACCCATGCACTGTCATAATCATTGATGTCTGGTTTGGCAATTTCATTCAATTTGCCAAACAGCGCCTGTTGCACCATAGTTGCCAGCTTGCCCGACATCATCATCATCAATTCCTGATCCTTGTCATCTTCACTACGCTTCTCGTGCTTGGTAAAAGTTGTTTGAACAGACTGAACTATCTTTCCTCCACGAACCTTTTTAACCTTTACCTTTTGATCAATATCATCGTCTTCATCCATAGAAAAAGCAACAGAACCCGTCAACTGTCTATGAGGTCCTTTATCATCATTGCGCAGCCGTTCGATTCGCTTCTTCATCTCCATGAAGTGAGCGTACTCCATTCCACCCTTGATTTTTGCTTCAACCTCCTTTTCCTGAGACTGATAAAGCCCCACGAGCCAATAGGTCTGATAAGCGAAGATGCAGACCAGAGCCGTAATGACGAGCGTAACAATGTATTTAAGATGTAACTTCATTCTTTCCTTTATTAAAGATTTTTCCAGATGAATCCAATACTCATTTTCTAAAAATCGGATAAAACTCCGTGGTATTCTTCCATCCCCATTTACCATTCTTTTGTGGCGCAAACTCTCGTCCCATCTTGGCACCTACCCCCCAATGTTGATTGAACATCACTTCCATGAAGCCACCATAGCTGCTCTTGGGATTGAAAGGAGACATGATGACGCTTCTAGGATCAGAGGTTTTCGTTGGAACATATTGTCCATAGAATCCAACTGTGAGCCAGTCGTTTACTTGATAAGCCATTCTTCCACCAAAAGAAGCTTTGGTGAGATTGCCGAATCCATATACTCCCGTGTTTATCTTTTCTATCCCGACATAAGGAGAAAAAACAAAATGCCCGAAATTTTGTTGATAAACGACCCCTGCAGTCTGCTTGTTCATCAGTCCTGGGACTTCAATACCCGAAGAATATACCACCATCGTACCCAAAATCGGGGAAGGAAGAGAAAAATGAGGTATTGCATTCGGCGCAATCTCCAAAGGTTTTCCTTCTTCCGACATCCAAGGTGCATTCGGTTCTGAGTAATAAGATTTGCCTTGAAGTACAGGAAATCCACCGAGCGAAGGACGAGAATATTCCAACGACATACCTTCCTTAGGCAAAGATGCCTTCGGAAAGGAATCCAAGGAAACACTCTTCACTTCCTGTGCTTGCATTACCAAAGGACAAAAGCAAGCCACAACTGCCAATATGAATAATCTTCGTTTCTCTTTCATGCTTGCAAAAGTAATAAAAAATAAGATATATTGATTCTTTTAAGGAGAAATATTTTCATTTTGATAAGACTAAATAACACTTCTGATAAGACTTGATAATCAAAATTCCTTGCTGACACGAGATTTTTGCAGTACTTTTGCAACCGAAATCGGGAGGGTTTCTTCCGAAAGAACGATAAAAAGATAGAACGATAAAAAAAACAAGAAGAATATGAAAAGATTGGTTATATTAAACGCTTGTCTGGCCATCAGTCTTGCCGGCTGGGCACAAGACAACAGAAATGATTCCCTTAGAATGGATAGCATCATCCATTCCCTCCCCGATGTGATGGTAAAAGGCAACCGACCTATCGTAAAGGTGAAAGGAGCGGCATTGAACTATGACCTGCCTCAACTCATCAAAAACCATCCGGTGGATAATGCCTATGAAGCCATCAAGCAACTGCCTGGCGTGAGCGAACAAGATGACGCCTTGACCCTCAACGCCCAATCCGTAACCATTATGATAGACGGCAAGGCTACCACCATGACGAGCGAACAGCTCTATTCGCTTCTGAAAACGATTTCTACCAGCCGCATCGCCAACGCCGAAGTCATCTATTCTGCCCCAGCCCGCTATCAGGTAAAGGGACAGGTCATCAATCTCCTACTGAAGCACAACACAGGCTTTCACTCCCTGCAAGGCGAGCTCTTCGGCGGCTACACCCACCAGAACCGCAACAGTTACACAGAGCGCGCCTCCCTGCTCTTCACCAACAAGAAATGGGAAATAGACATGCTCTATTCCTTCGGTCATGGCAAGAGATATTATTATTATGAAAATGAGTTTGCCCACACCTTGACTGATGGCACTTCCTATGCCTTCTCTACACATAGCGACAACAACAAACGCCATCTCAACCATAACATCCGACTGGGAATCAACTATCATCTGGCGAAGAATCATCAGCTCACCTTTGCCTACACCTCACAACTCAATAACACGAGAGGAACTTCAGAGGATGATGGCGATTTCACATCCCTTCTCAGAATCCATGCCAAGAGTCAGTTTCAAAATTTCCGTCTGGATTACTCTACCCCATTCGGCTTCTCGGCAGGAGCAGAATACACCTATTATAATTCACCGGATGAACAATGGCTGAAAAGCAGTCTCTACGATGAGATTTACGACATCACAAGCCAGCAGCGAATCGACAAATGGCACGCTTACCTCAAGCAGGAGCACGACTTAGGAAAAGACTGGGGCTTGAACTACGGCATCAACTACACCACATCAAGAGACAAGAGCTCGCAGGAGAACAACAACAAGTCTTCTGATGGCAACACCATTCAAAACGAAGACCAAATGAATTTCTACATCGGAGCCAGCAAGTCGTTCGGACAAAAACTCACGATGGAAGCATCGCTCATGGAAGAATATTACCACACCCCAATCTGGAATGAGTGGAACCTCTTCCCTACACTCTCCATCACCTATCTTCCTAAGGCTGGACACGTCATCCAATTCGACTTGGATTGCGACAGAGACTACCCTACTTATTGGTCGGTGAAGAACTTCACCACCTATAATGCGGGCGGATATGGAAAAATTGTAGGAAACCCGACGTTGAAGCCTTCACGAGAGCTAAGCCTCTCGCTTACCTACATTCTGCACAGCAGATATGTGGCAAGTCTTTTCTTCAACAACTCGAAAGATGAATTCCGTCAGCTTCCTTACCAGAGCGACACGAAGAAGGAGATGGAATACAAGCATGTCAACTTCGACCATGTAAACCAGGTAGGTTTGATGCTCACAGCCCCAATCAACATAGGCAATTGGTGGCAGAATCGCCTTACTTTCACTGGCGTTTATCAGAACGACAAGAATTCCCACTTCTATGATCTTCCATTCGACCGCAGCAAATGGTTCTGTCAAGCCCAGTGGAACGGTACTTTTCTCTTTGGCAAGCATGTGCTTCTCAACCTCGATGCTTCCGTTCATACCGACGCCATCCAGGGAATCATCGACATCCCAGCCTCAGGCTATCTCAACGCAGCCCTCACCTGGAAGCCTCTCAAAGACGACAAGCTCCAGCTGAAAGCCTACTGCAACGACATCTTCGAGACGGGCGACAACCATCTGCATGATACCTATCGAGGTCAGCACGTCATCAACAAAATGTACTTTGGCAGAATCATCGGCCTCTCCCTCACCTATCGTTTCGGCGGCTACAAGGCCAAGCAGCATGAAGAAGTAGATACTTCCAGATTCGGGAAGTAAAAGAAGAAAAGCTCGCCAAGACCATCAAAGTCCTGGCGAGCTTTTTCATTTCATGTTCTCTATTCAAGTTTCTTTACTTCAAAATATTGACATATCCCTTATTCTGTACCAATTCAGAATTTAAATCGATGCATTTCTGAGGAATCGGGAAGACTGTGGTGTAGCCGGAGGATTCACCCTGAAGAGGCGTACGGAGATCGTAGGCACCGGTGAATTTGCCGAAACGGATGAGATCCTGACGACGCCATCCTTCCCATACCAACTCCAGCAACCGCTCTTCCAGAATGTTATCGAGCGTAGCCTTACGGTAAGGCATTCCTACACGGGCACGAATCCTATTCAACTCCTCATCACCATTCTCTCCATTCCGGACTTTTGCCTCCGCCTTCATCAATAAAGCATCTGCATAGCGGAAAAGAACAATGTCGTTGCTCTGCAACTTGCCGTCCATATAAGAGGTTCTATCCACCTCATACTTCGCCATTCTTGCTCCAGCCGTCTTGATAAACTTACTGTTAGTCAGGTTCTGAGCCACCTCGAAAGGCTGATACTCCAACGGCTTTCCATTATCCATCAGCAGTTCATGACCATCTACCTTTACCACTCCCGCCACAAAGTTCATCTTGCAACGGGCATCTTCATCTGCCTCGCCATAATGATTGGCTTTCATCGTAGAAATCGTGGCACAGGTACCATTCTCACTTCCCCATCCCAAGGCACCGCCATGCGTATAATGATAGGAGCGGAAGAGGTAATGGAACTGGTTGGTGTAGATGTTCTTATCCATCGGAATCGTGAAGATATTCTCCTTCGATGTTTCATTATGCGTAGAGAAATTGAATGCATCATCCGACTCTAGAACATAGCCTTCTTCAGCCAGTTTATCGCAATAATAAATGCAGGTTTCCCAGGCATTCAACTCTTTATCACCACCGTGCGAAGAGGCTTCAGCAGCCGGCACAGAGAAATGAATGTCACTTCCCTTCGGACGGTTCGCATAACCCTGGGTCCAGTCATCATACATATAGATTTCTGCATTCAAAGCCAATTTCGCCAACAGGAAGTTGACTACCGGCTGGGTGATGCGGCCATAATAATTGCCTTCCTTATTGCTGTGCTGGTCGGGAAGAGAAGGCAATACCTGCTGCAACTCCTGAAAGACAAAATGGAAGACATAACTGCGATCCGTCTGACCTTGGAACTGGCTGGAATAGCGCTGCTCATCAGTGGAAAGAACCAATGGAACCCGACCGAACATGTCCATGGCATAGTAATAGAACATAGCCCGTATGGCTCTTACCTCTGCGCGGTATTCCTGCTGCTGTGCGGCAGAAAGCAGCCCCGACTTGCTGCTGATAATATCCAAAGACTTATTAGCCAGCACGATAACCTTATAGATATACTTCCATGTATCATAAAGAGACTGGTCATCGGCAGTCCACCGATGCTGGTACATGGCATTCCAGAGACCACCATCATACCAGTCGCCACCTCGAATCGGAATCATCGCCTCATCGGTGGTCAGCGTATTATAATCGTAGATGCCGCGGCAGGTGCCCTGGATGCCTTCGCTCTCGTTGGCGCCACCTATATAATTATATAGAGAAGCTACGGCATTGATATAAATATCAGATGCAGAGCCATAGATGGCATCCTCGTCCAACTGATCCTTAGGATGTTCGTCCAGGCAGGATGTCATAGACAATGCAGCCAGCAGCAGAAATAAAAATCTATATCGTTTCATAACTTTCTGATTTTAGAATTGAACACTTAAACCCAATGAGAAGGTTCTGTAAACAGGATAAGTTCGCTTATCATCAATACCCATCGTACTGTTCACCACGTAGCTGTTAATCATCGGAGTCAAGCCGCTGTAACTGCTGATGGTGGCAAGATTGTTGACACTCGCCGATACTCTGAGCGACTGCACCACGCCCTTGCGGATAGGAATATCATAGCCCAGCGTAAGATACTCGAAGTTGAGATAATCGCCCTTCTCCAGCCAATAATCGGAAACATTCTGGTCTACGATATTCTTCTCAGGTGCTCCCTTCAGCACATTATAATCCGGGAAGCTCGACATATTGGTGTAGGCCAGTCCAGTACCATTGAATATCTTATGTCCGAAGGCTCCGTTCATCTGTAATGAAAAATACCAGTCGCGATAACGGAAACTGATATTGGAGCCCAACGTTACCTTTGGAGTAGCCTGACCGGCGATATATCTGTCGCCTCCATCACTCAAATCTACGGTTCCGTTCTTGTCCAAATCTTCAATATCATAGCGGTAATGTCCGTTTCCATCTTCAATGATTCCCTTGCAATGAGGCAGATAGAATACGCCCAGCGGCTGACCTACAATCTGATAGACCACATTGTTGTAGCCGCCATGCTGACCGGCACCCGACAAGGCACCCATCGCAGTAATATCGGCTGCCGACATCTGCATTCCGTTATATTCACCACTCAACGAGAGGAGTTTGTTCTTCTGCCAGGAGAGATTCATATTGATATTCAGTTCCATATCCTTCTTCTGGATAGGGGTGAAGGAAACACCAACCTCCAAACCCTGATTGCTCATAGAACCCAGGTTTGCCAGCAGCTTGTCATAGGCGAAAGGCGGAACCGGCACATCATAGGCATAGAGCATGTCGGTGGTCTTGGAATAGTAATATTCTGCCGTCAGAACCAGCCGGTTGTCCCACAAGCCCAGATCAGCTCCGATATTCCAGGTAGCGCGAGTTTCCCACTTCAGATCAGGATTGTTATTGCTAATCATTCCCATCGTAACCGTAGGAGAACTGTTCACCGAAACAATGCCGTTCTGCCGCACCGTATTCAGAGTGGTATAAGAAGAGATTCCACCAAGATTACCAGAGCGTCCGTAGCCCGTACGCAGTTTCAGCATGGTGATTTGCTTGAGAGAACGGAGCCATTTCTCCTGCTTCATATCCCAGGAAAGAGAGACGGATGGGAAGAAGCCCCAGGTATGGTCATTGCCCACCATCGAAGAACCGTCGCCACGCATGGAAACCGAAAGGCTATACTTATTATATAAGGTGTAGTCGATATTGCCCATCACAGAAGCCAGGGTCGGGTCTTCGTAGTTGCTGTCTGTTCCACCGAAAGGCCGTGATGCGGCTGCGCCTATGTTATGGTAATACATATCGTTGTTGGTGATTCCCTTCGCCGAAGTCCAGAATCCCGTTCGGATATCCTTCTGATATTCAGCACCCGCCATTGCCTTCAGATGGTGGATTCCCCACGAATGCTGATAGTTAAGCGATACATTGGCAAGCCAGTTCTCGCTCTTGAACTCTCCACGATAGAGATTGCCCTGTGCCCAGACCCAGGTAGGACAGAACTGGTTATTCTCGTTGGAAGCATAACTGTATGCTCCGAAGGCAGAAACGCTCAGAAAGTTTGTAATATCATAGTTTAACTTCAGATGGGCATTGAAGTTCATGTTCTTCGTATCATTACGTTCCTTGAGCAGGGCGCCGGGAGGATTCACCTGAGATGCAGCCCCATTCTTCACCCAACTGCCGTTCAGCTTATCATAAGGATAAGTAGGATTCATGGCATCGGCAGAATAGAAAAGCATCTGACTGTCGAAGATATCATTGTTCTTGAAAGACGAACCGAACACACCGAAATCTCCCGTCAGTTTATCACCAAACGCCTTCTGGGTGACATCAATCTTAGCCACCAGATTACGATAGCCCTTACTCCGGATAATCGTGTTATGGTCGATATAGCCGAAGGAAGCGCGGTAGTTGCTCTGCGGAGTGCCACCGCTGAAGGCAAGATAATGGTTCTGGATATTTCCGGTTCGGGTAATCGCCTTACGGAAATTAGTATCATATCCCTTGTTGTTATACTCCAATCCATACTTCTGTGCAGCAGCAATGTATTCAGCGGCATTGAGCATCTCCATACTCTTGTACATCGCCTCTATGCCATAGTTACCCTCGTAAGAAATCTGGAATCCCTTACCCGTGCCTTTCTTGGTCTTTACCTGGATAACGCCCGAAGCACCACGGGAACCGTAGAGTGCCGTTTCGCTGGCATTCTTCAGTACCGTAAAGCTCTCGATATCGGCGGGATAGATTGTGGCAAGCGTTGCCACATCAGAGGTAACACCATCAATAATCACCAGAGGATCATTGCCGCCCATGATAGAAGTTGTACCACGAACGCGGACGGAGTTCAACATAGCGATACGGTCAAGACCGTTTGTAGTGACGTTAACACCTGCCGTCTGTCCGCTCAGGGCATCCAGTGCATTATTGAGCACACCCTTCTTCAGAAGTTCAGGTTCCACCACGCTCACCGAACCTGATAAGCGCAGAGAGTCTAAGCCTTCGATGTTCACAGACTGAGCACTGAGGGTTTGGGGTGCAAGAATCATCGCACCCATCGCATAAAATATGGTTTTTAACTTCTGTTCCATAACTATTTCATCGTTTAGTCAAGGTTCAAATCGATTTTCGATTGCAAATATAATAAAAAAGAGTGATTCAAAGTCCATTTCCTTGAAAAAACTGCTAAAAAAAATCGCAGGCTTAAGAGTTAAGACAAAAGAAAAGCTCACCAAGACGTTCTAAATCTTAGCGAGCTTTCTCTTTTTATATCAGCATTTTATTTCACTTTCACTTCTATCACATTCTTCGCAGCCTCAGCACTCGAACCACCTACGAAAATCTGATATTTGCCGGGAACCACACGCATGGTATTGGTCTGGGAATCCCAACCCTCAAAACTCTGGCGAGGCAGACTGATGGTTACCTGCTGCTTTTCGCCCGCTTTCAAAGTAATGCGCTTGAAGGCTTTTAGGGTTTTGATAGGCCCCTCAACATCACCCATCCGCTTAATGTAAACCTGCGCCACTTCCGTTCCTTCCCTATTACCTTTATTAGATAAAGAGAAGCTCAGGGAATAAGCCGATGAATTCTTCACTTTCTTCAATGCCGGCTTTCCATATTCATACGATGTATAGCTCAATCCATGTCCGAATGGGAAGAGAGCCTCGCCCTTGAAATAACGGTAGGTGCGATTCTTCATCGTATAATCAAGGAAATCAGGGAGATCGGAAGTACTCTTATAGAAGGTTACCGGAAGCTTGCCCGATGGATTTACCTCGCCGAAGAGAACCTTTGCCACGGCTTCGCCACCCCGTTCGCCCGGATACCAAGCCTGAAGGATAGACTCCGCATTTTCGGTTTCAGGAACCATGGCAATGGCACTGCCCGAACAGTTGATGAACACCACTCGCTTGCCAGCCCGATGCAGCATCTCCATCACCTTGCGCTGAGCCTGCGGCAACTCGATGTCGGTTCTGTCGCCACCCTTGAATCCCGGTTCGGA
>JAJWAL010000005.1:55699-60696 GCA_021618535.1 Segatella copri
ATTGTTCCAATAAGTAGCCTTCATCCCCTTGCTGCCATCGGCAGAAGTCAGGAGATTGAACCGGCTTTCTGAAACTTCATTTCTTGTCAACGTGCAGGCAGGAATATACTTGGCGTCCTTTACATATTTTCTGATGCCCTGCAGGATGGTTGTGGTAGAAGTAGGATAACCCGAATAGTTGCCCCACTGCATGATGGAATCGTTGGCGTTCGGCCCCATCACCACAAACTTCATTCCTGATGATTTCAGTGGCAGAAGATTGTTTCGGTTCTGAAGAAGCACGATGCCCTCTTCTGCCATCTTCTCTGCCAAATCCTTATGCGCCTTGCTGGCGATGACGGAAGATGGAATCTGAGTCCAAGGCACGTTCTCGTCCTGATCGAAATCACCCAGACGAAAACGGGCTATCAGCAGGCGCTTCAAGCTCTCGTTCACCTTTTCCTCGCTGATTAGTCCTGTCTTCACCGCCTCAGGAAGCGAACGGTAAACGCTTCCGCATTCCACGTCGGTTCCGGCACCAATTGCCTGCGCCGTAGCCTCAGCCGGAGTCTTCGCCGTACCATGTCGGCCAGGCACATAGAAGTCGTTGATGGCTCCGCAATCGGAAGTAATCAATCCCTTGAATCCCCATTCGTCACGAAGAATCTGTCGTTCATATCGGGCATTGCTGCAGCATGGCGCTCCGTCAATCCGCTGATAGGCGCACATCACCTCAGCCACATTTCCATCCTGCACCAGCGATTTGAAGGCAGGCAGATAAGTCTCCCACAAATCCCGCTCAGGCAAATCCTCTACATTGAAACTGTGCCTGTTCCATTCCGGACCGCTATGTACGGCAAAATGCTTGGCACAGGCTAGGAGCTTGACGTATTGGGGAGCCTGTGAGGAAGGTGTAGCCAGAACTCCCGGAGCCGACATCGGTTTGCCATCGAAGGTCTGTCCCTGCAAACCATTCACCACGGCAAGTCCCATTCTTGTGGTCAGATAAGGGTCCTCGCCATAAGTTTCCTGTCCACGCCCCCATCGTGGGTCGCGAAAGATATTGATGTTCGGAGTCCAGAAACTCAGACTCTGGTAGCGCTTGATGTTGCCGCTTTTCTTCGCCTCCTGCGCCTTGGCTCTCGCCTCATCGCTCACGGCAGTAAACACCTTATATAATAAGGCATCGTCCCACGAAGCCGCCATGTGCATCGTGATAGGGAAAACGGTAACGAATCCGTTTCGCCCCACTCCGTGCAGCGCCTCGTTCCACCATTGAAACTGCGGAATGCCCAATCGGGCTATGGCTGGCGAAGTATCCATCATCAACTTCGTCTTCTCCTCCAGGGTAAGACGGGAAAGCAAATCGTTGGCTCTAGCCTCAGCAGAAAGGTTCGGATTCTGATAAGGAAGAAGCTGCTGTGCGCTGGCAGAAAGCGACATCGCCAGAAGCATCGCCATAAAAAATAGTTGTTTCTTCATTGATCTTATTATTTATTCGATTTATGCTTTGATTTTTAAGTTGGTGACAAAGTTACACTTTTTTGTTGAGATAACCGCATCATCTGGCAGAAAAGTTTAAAATATTTATCCTTTCGTGTCAATATTTACACTTTCCGTCCGCTGGCACATAAGTTGCAAAAACAGAGAGTGAAAGCTGAAGCTAAAAGATAAAGGAGTTCGGAAGAACAACGGAGTTTCGAGGCGGAGGCAAAAGAAATAACAAGAATATTAACAAACAGAAATCCCGACGGAGCCGTAAGGAACCGAGAGGACGAGTAAAATAAAATTTGGAGGTTTTAATTATGTTGTTAGCACGTAGAAATAATGATTCAGATTGGTTGAGTAACTTCTTTGATGATACTTTATTCAATACCGAAGTAATGTCACGTATGAATGCTACTGCTCCTGCCATTAACATCAAGGAGACAGATAAGAATTACATCATGGAGGTTGCAGCTCCTGGTTTGAAGAAAGAGTGGGTTCGTGTAAACATCGATAACGATGGTAATCTGAACATCGCCATCGAGAACAAGATGGAACACAAGGATGAAGACAAGCACGAGCACTATCTGCGCCGCGAATTCTCTTACGGCAACTACCAGCAGTGTTATACGCTGCCTGAGGATGCTGATCGTGAGAAGATTTCAGCAAAGGTAGCTGATGGTATACTCGAGGTCGAGATTCCAAAGCTTACTCCTAAGGAGGAGGCTAAGACTACAAAGAACATCGAAGTCAAATAATCATCTCCCATAAATGATGGAGGCAGATTCCAAAGCAATTTGGAACCTGCCTTTTTTTGTGCCCTTACCTGAAACATCGCATTTTCATCTACCTTATTATAGTGATTTTCATGGAGCAGCCAAAAGTTTTTCACCATAAATCTTTTTTCTTCCATAATTAATATGTAATTTTGCAGGCAGAAAAGCAGATATGAAAGCTTCTGCTTATAGAATTCAGAACATTTATATAAGAAACAGATGAAGAAAACAATTCCAGTAATAGGCATGGCTTGCAGCGTATGCTCTGCCAATGTAGAAAAGAAGCTGCAGTCGCTAGAAGGCATCAACTCCGCCTCGGTTTCCCTGGCAAGCCGAACTGCCCTGGTAGATTATGACCCCGACATTATTTCTCTGGAAGATATGAAACGGGAAATCAGCAACGCCGGCTACGACCTCGTTATCGAAAACGACAGAAGCGTGGAGGAAATCAACCGCCGTGAGTTCACACTCCTGCGCCACCGAACCCTGGCTTCCTGGCTCTTCGCCATCCTGACCATGTGTTTCTCCATGGGATGGATTTCCCTGGGTATGGAACAGAATATGATTTCAGATGGCGTTGCTTCGGCTCATCACTCGAGTTCCTTCGCCAACCAGATTTGTCTGCTCCTGGCACTCGCCAACCTGCTCTACTGCGGCAAACAGTTTTATGTTTCCGCCTGGAAGCAGCTCCTGCATCATACGGCAAACATGGATTCACTCGTGGCGCTCAGCACCCTCATCGCCTTCCTCTTCAGCACCTTCAACACCTTCTTCGGAGAAATGGTATGGGGAGCGAGAGGCATAGAATGGCACACTTATTTTGATGCTTCCGTGATGATCATCACCTTCGTGCTGACCGGCAGATGCCTGGAAGAAAAGGCAAAGGACAGTACGGCGAGCAGCATCCGACAACTGATGGGAATGCAGCCGAAAACCGCCCGACTGGTGACTTACGAGAAGATAGAAAGCACCAACGACTATAAGATGGAGGAAGTTCCGATTTCCACCATTCAGATAGGCGACATGATAGAGGTAAGAGCCGGCGAAAAGATTCCGGTGGATGGCGTGGTTACCCAGGCAGAGAGTTTCATGACTCCCGATGCTGCCTATGTAGATGAAGCGATGATCAGCGGCGAACCGACTCCGGCGATGAAAAAGGCAGGCGACAACGTGCTGGCCGGCACCATTCCGAGTCAGGGAAAGCTCCGCATGAGAGCCAAGCAGATTGGCGAGAACACCGCCCTGGCACACATCATCCGCATGGTTCAGGAGGCGCAGGGCAGTAAGGCGCCCGTGCAGCGCATCGTGGATAAGGCGGCTCTGATTTTCGTTCCAATCGTGGCAGCCATCGCCCTCATCACCTTCCTGGCGTGGTGGCTGATAGGCGGCAACGCTGCTCTTCCTCAGGCCATCCTTTCAGCCGTAGCCGTATTGGTCATCGCCTGTCCTTGCGCCATGGGCTTAGCTACTCCTACCGCCCTGATGGTGGGCATCGGCAAGGCGGCGCAGAAGCAGATTCTCATCAAGGATGCGTCGGCGCTGGAGAATCTCCACAAGATCAACGCCCTCGTCATCGACAAGACCGGCACTCTCACCATTCCTAACCAGAACATCGATTTCACCAAGCAGGGGGATTTGGATCTGGAGACGAGAGAGACCCTCAAGCCTCATGCCCAGGAAGCGATGAAGCAGTTGCAGGAAAGGGGAATAGAGGTCTATATGATGAGTGGCGACAAGGAGGAAGCGGCTCATTATTGGGCTGAGAAAGCCGGCATCAAGCATTACCAGAGCAAGGTGCTGCCTGGCGACAAGCAGGCATTGGTAAAGAAACTTCAGGACGAAGGCAAGCAGGTAGCGATGGTGGGCGACGGAATCAACGACACCCAGGCCCTAGCCCTTGCCAACGTGAGCATGGCGATAGGAAAGGGAACGGATGTGGCGATGGATGTGGCACAGATTACGCTGATGAGCGACGACCTTCTGGCGATTCCGGAAGCCGTAAAACTGAGCCAAAAGACAGTTCACATGATTTGGCAGAATCTGTTCTGGGCGTTCATCTACAACATCATCTGCATCCCGTTGGCTGCCGGAGCCCTTCATATCTTCGGCATTGATTTCCAGATAACCCCAATGTGGGCAAGTGCCCTGATGGCCTTCTCAAGTGTAAGCGTAGTGCTTAATTCGCTGAGACTGAGATTGGCGTAAAATGAAAGAAAATGGATTTCACCCCATAGCCTCCCCTTCTACCTTGCAGCAGTCGAACCCCATCTCTTTGGCTTTATCAGGACCGAAGGTGAAGTAGATGGCTTCACCCTCATCACAAACCTCGCCTTTAGAGTTCTCCAGAGTCAGGTGGATGGTGACGATGTTGCGGCGCTGACTGGCGATGTGACCACGCACCGTAATCTGCGAATCGGTGGTCATCACAGGTTTCTTGTACTTCACGTTGAGCTGCATCGTCACACCCGTAGTCTGCAGTTTGCGGTTGATAACCCAGCCTGCCACTTCATCCATCAGCATACTGATGATTCCGCCATGCAGGGTGTTGATCCAGCCCTGGTAATTCTCGCCGGGATTCCAGATGGTAAGCACATCCTCACCCTCTTCCCAAAACTCAAGATGCAATCCTACAGGATTGTTTGGGGCACAGCAAACGCAGTTGTAACCCTCCTTGTTCAAATATGGATTTAATATCTTCTTCAGAAGAATCCAATAGTGTGGGTAATCATACTCCCGAGAAAATCCGCTAAGCTTAAC
>JAJWAL010000040.1:0-1543 GCA_021618535.1 Segatella copri
ATCTCGCTTATTCTGATAAACTCATCGGCTGAATGGGAGCGGGAAGACTCGCCAGGACCCAGTTTGAACGATGGGAAGTGCATCAGAGCCTGGTCGCTCAACGTTGGACTGCCGAATGGCTTCATGCCCATGGCTACACATTTCCTGATAAGAGGATGCGCCGGGTCGATGCGGGATGACTTCAGACGGAAACTGTGGGCCTTCACCTCGCTCTTCAGGTGCTGGCAGATAAACTCGTAAACCTCCTCGTTGTCGTAAAACTCGTTGGTGCGGATATCCACAAGCATCGTACACTTATCCGGAATCACATTGTGCTGGGTTCCGGCATTCACTACGGTAAGCGTCATCTTGGTAGGTCCCAGGAACTCGCTCACTTTCTCAAACTTATAGTCACGAATCCATCGCATATCATCCAATGCCTCGTAGATAGCGTTTACTCCCTCGTTGCGGGCAGCATGACCGCTCTTACCATGAGCAATCACATCCAGCACCATCAGTCCCTTTTCGGCAACAGCCGGGTTCATGCCGGTAGGTTCACCTACGATGGCAAGGTCGATATGCGGAAGTAAAGGCAGGGCACGGGTGATGCCATCCTTTCCCGACACCTCTTCTTCGGCGGATGCCAGATAGATAAGATTATACTGCTGAGGCTTTGCGGTCAGCATTCTGAATATCTGGAGGAGCGAACAGAGTCCGCCGCCGCAATCGTTGCTGCCCAAACCGTAAAGTATACCCTCTTCTACATCCGGTGAAAACGGGTTGCGTGTCCATGAAGCCACAGGCTTCACGGTGTCGATGTGAGCGTTGAGCAGCAGGGTAGGTCGGCTCTCATCGTAATGAGGGTCGATAATCCAGATGTTGTTCGCCTCACGATGAGGTTCGAAACCATATTTACGGATGGTCTGCTCCATGATGTCGGCAGCCTCCTTCTCGTTTCTGCTTACAGATGGGGTGGCGATGAGCTTTTTCAGCAAATCCACGGCATCACTTACATATTCTTCTTGTGTCATCATAATCTCCCTTTTTATTGTTTTGGGGGCAATGATACGAAAAAAAGAGCAGATAAAGTGGAAAAAATATCTTTTTATTTTGTGTTCTTAACAAATTCTATTATCTTTGCATCAGAATATAAATATAAGCTTATGCAGATTAATAGTCATCTTTCGGTACTGGTACATAATCTCGCCAAGAAATGGGGAGAGAAAACTGCTTTAACTTTCAGAAAGTTTGGCAGCGACCAGTGGCAATCGGTTTCATTCAACCTCTTTTCCTTAAGAGTGAAACAAGTGAGCAATGCCCTCCTGAATCTTGGGGCTAAACCTCTTGACAAAATCGCAGTCTTCTCGCAGAACTGTGTGCATTATCTGTACACCGACTTCGGTGCGTACGGTATCAGAGTTACCTCTGTGCCTTTCTATGCCAACAGCAGCGAGCAGCAGATTCAATATATGATTAATGATGCGCAGATTCGCTTCCTCTTTGTAGGCGAACAGGAGCAGTATGACAAGGCTCACCGTATCTTTGCCCTCTGTCCTTCTCTGGA
>JAJWAL010000040.1:1643-6017 GCA_021618535.1 Segatella copri
TGCATCCTACCTGTATGTGTAGTGTGCCACGTTTCTGGGAGAAGGTGTATATCGCCGTAAAGGCTAAGATGGATGATGCCGGTCCTCTTCAGAAGAAACTCTTCTACCATGCTTTGGCAGTAGGAAAGAAACGGAATATAGAATATCTGGCAAACTGCAAGCGCCCTCCTCTGACATTGGAGTTGGAATATAGAATTATCAACAAGACCGTTTTGAGCATGGTTCGCAAGCAGTTGGGCTTGGAAAAACCGAATATCTTCCCTACAGCGGGTGCTTATGTAAGTCCGGAAGTAGAGGAGTTTGTACATGCCATCGGTATTAATATGGTGGTAGGTTATGGTCTGACCGAGAGTCTTGCTACCGTATCTTGCGATCATCTCGACAAGAAACGCAGTCTGGGTTCGGTGGGTCGCCCTATCTCCTGCATTCAGGTAAAGATAGGTGAGGATAATGAGGTGCTTCTCAAGGGTCCTACCATCACTCCGGGATATTATCATCGTGATACCACCAATGCGAAGGCATTCGACAAGGATGGATTCTTCCATACCGGTGATGCCGGCTACATGAAGGATGGCGAGCTTTATCTCACCGAGCGTATCAAGGACCTGTTCAAGACATCGAATGGTAAATATATCGCTCCGCAGCAGGTAGAATCGTTGCTCCTGGTAGATAAGTTTATCGATCAGGTGGCTGTTGTTGCCGACCAGCGCAAGTTCGTATCAGCCCTCGTCGTTCCAGAGTTCCGTCTCGTGGAGGACTGGGCACGTGAGCATCATATCGCCTTCACCTGCCGTGAAGATTTGTGTGCTAACGAGAAGGTGCAGAAGATGCTGATGGACCGTATCCAGATTCTCCAGCAAAATCTGGCTTATTATGAGCAGATTAAGCGCATTACCCTCCTGGCTCACCACTTCTCTATGGAGTCGGGTGAGTTGACCAATACCTTGAAGATTCGCCGCCCTATCATCAACAAGAACTACAAGGCGGAGATTGACAAGATGTATGAGGAGTAATCATAAAGTTTAAAGTTAAAAGTTTATAGTTAAGAGTTAATGATTACAGCTGACCAGTTGAAGGATGTGATGGACAGAGCTGACGCTCTGCATCACTATCTCAATATAGACCAGAAGAAAGTAGAATTCGAAGAGGAGCAGCTCCGCACCCAGGCTCCTGACTTTTGGGAAGACCCGAAGTATGCACAGGAGCAGATGAAGAAAGTGAAAGGTATCCAGAAATGGCTCGACGGTTATAAGACTGTACGTCTTTATGCCGATGAACTGCAGCTTGCCTTCGACTTCTATAAAGACGAAATGGTGACCGAGGAAGAGGTGGATGCCGATTATGCCAAGGCGATAAAAGCCATCGAAGACCTGGAGTTGAAGAACATGCTTCGCCAGAAGGAAGACCCGATGGACTGCGTGCTCAAGATTAATTCCGGTGCCGGTGGTACAGAAAGCCAGGACTGGGCACAGATGCTGATGCGTATGTATATGCGCTGGGCTGAGGCTCATGGCTACAAGGTAACCATCACCGATATGCAGGAAGGCGATGAGGCTGGTATCAAGAGCGTCACCATGACCATTGAGGGCGGTGAGTACGCCTATGGCTATCTGAAGAGCGAGAACGGTGTGCACCGACTGGTGCGTGTTTCTCCTTTCAATGCCCAGGGCAAGCGAATGACCAGTTTCGCCAGTGTCTTCGTAACTCCGCTGATAGATGATACCATCGAGGTGTATGTCGACCCAGCCAAGCTCTCCTGGGATACCTTCCGTTCGAGTGGTGCCGGTGGTCAGAATGTGAATAAGGTTGAATCCGGTGTCCGTCTGCGTTATTGGTATACCGACCCTGATACCGGCGAGGAAGAAGAAATCCTCATCGAGAATACTGAGACCCGTGACCAGCCAAAGAACCGTGCCAAGGCATTGTTGCTCTTGAAGAGCCAACTCTACGACCGCGCCATGAAGAAGCGTCTGGAGGCTAAGGCTAAGATTGAGGCTGGTAAGAAGAAGATAGAGTGGGGAAGCCAGATTAGAAGTTATGTCTTCGACGACCGTCGTGTGAAAGACCACCGTACCAACTATCAGACATCGGATGTAGATGGCGTGATGGACGGCAAGATAGATGATTTCATCAAGGCATACCTGATGGAGTTCCCTACGAATGATGACGAACAACAATAATAATCTAAAAAATATACGACTATGAGTGTAAATAAAGACTTAAGAAGAGCCAAACATGAGGCTTATCAGAAGAAACAGGCTGCAAAAGGCGAGAAAGTAATCAAGTGGATATTCGGTGGATTGATAGTCCTCGGTATTCTTTTTGCCATCTATGCAACAAGATTAGTATAAAACTATGAGTGGATTAGAGATAGAAAGAAAATTCCTCGTTAAGAAGGGCGACGCTTATAAAAGCGCCGCCTTTTCTTCTAGTCATATTCAGCAGGGATATATTCCTGCCGAAGGGGCTACGGTGCGGGTTCGCACACGGGATGAGAAGGCTTACCTTACCATTAAGGGCAAGTCGGTAAATGGCGGCATGACCCGCTATGAGTTTGAAAAGGAGATAACGATGGACGAGGCGCAGCATCTTCTGCAACTTTGTCAGGGAGGCGTCATCGATAAGCGTCGCTATCTTGTGAAAAGTGGCAGTCATACCTTCGAGGTAGATGAGTTCTATGGCGATAACGAAGGTCTGGTCATGGCAGAGGTGGAGTTGGCTAGCGAGACCGAAGCCTATGAGAAACCTGATTTCATCGGTATGGAGGTAACAGGCGACAAGCGATTCTACAATTCGCATCTCTTGGGCAATCCTTTCTCGAAGTGGCGTGATACCTTGCCGGCTGAATATCGTTAGAAAATGTATCGAAAAGGTCATTTCTGCGTCCTAAAACGGATTAAATTGCATAAATATTACTAAATTTGTGTTTTTGCTTTCAAATAATTCATATATTTCAGAATTATTTTATAATTTTGCACGAAGAAAAATTAAAAAATAAGAAATTAGTAATAGAAAGATAGAAATGACAGATTCAAATAGAGGAAGTTTTGGTAGCAAGATTGGATTGATTCTTGCTACAGCAGGTGGCGCCGTAGGTTTGGGTAACGTATGGCGCTTCCCTTATATGGCTGGTCAGGAAGGTGGCGCAGCCTTTATTCTGGTATACATCGGAAGTGTGCTCCTGTTGGGCATTCCATGTATGATTTCTGAGTTTATCATCGGCCGTCATGGTGCCTCAAATACCGCTCGTGCCTATACCAAACTCTCTAATGGTACGGCATGGAAGTGGGTAGGTTACCTGGAGGTGCTTACCGGTTTTCTGATTACGGGCTATTATGCGGTGGTTTCGGGCTGGTGTCTGCAGTATGTCTATGCCAGCATCATGGGCGAACTGCATGGTGACCCTACCTTTGTGGCGAATTACTTCAAGGAGTTTTCTTCTGATCCTGTGCGTCCGGTTATGTGGACGGTAGTGATATTCCTGATTTGTCATTTCGTGATTATTCATGGTGTGCGCGGCGGTATAGAGAAGGCTTCTAAGGTGATGATGCCTCTCCTGTTCATCCTGCTTTTGATCATTGTGGTAGCAGCTTGTCTGTTGCCGGATGCAGGTAAGGGCGTGGAGTTCCTGTTGAAGCCTGATTTCGGAAAGGTAGACAGAAATGTGTTCCTGAATGCTTTGGGACAGTCGTTCTATTCTATGAGTATCGGTATGGGCTGTATCTGTACCTATGCCTCTTACTTCAGCCGTCAGACCAATCTCTTTAAGAGTGCTTTGCAGATTTCCATCATCGATTTGCTGGTAGCAGTACTGGCTGGTCTGATGATTTTCCCTGCAGCCTTCTCTGTAGGAATATCACCGGATAGTGGTCCTTCGCTCATCTTCATCACTTTGCCGAATGTCTTTAATCAGGCGTTTGCATCGTTCCCTGTATTGGGATGGATCATCTCGCTGTTCTTCTACGTATTGCTGTCGGTAGCTGCCTTGACCTCGCTGATGTCACTTCATGAGGTGAATACCTCTTTCTTCTATGAGGAGTTGAAGATAGACCGCAAGAAAGGTGCTACCATCGTTACGGTTTCCTGTGCCATCATCGGAGCCTTCTGTTCGCTCTCTTTGGGTGCAACAGATAAGCTTTCGTTCTTCGGAAAGGCGCTGTTCGATTGGTTCGACTTTGTTACGGGTCAGATATTCCTTCCTTTGGCAGGATTCCTTACCTGTCTGTTCCTGGGCTGGTATGTACCTAAGCAGATCGTACAGGATGAGTTTACCAACTGGGGAACCTTGAAGGGCCGTCTCTTCGGTATTTATCTTTTCCTGATTAAGTTCGTTTGTCCTGTCCTCATCTTCCTGGTATTCCTGAACCAGTTTGG
>JAJWAL010000040.1:6117-24393 GCA_021618535.1 Segatella copri
AGATAATGGAAACAAGAGGAAATTTTGGTAGTAAGTTGGGCGTTATTCTTGCCACAGCCGGCTCTGCAGTCGGTTTGGGTAATGTGTGGCGTTTCCCTTATATGGCAGGTCAGAATGGTGGTGCCGCCTTCATTCTCATCTATTTGGTATGTATCATCCTACTCGGATTGCCTGGCATGATGAGCGAATTCATCATCGGCCGCCATTCCGCTTCTAATGCAGCCCGAGCTTATTCCAATTTGGGAAAGCATAAGGCTTGGGGTGCTTTGGGCTTGATGGGTGTCATCACCTCTATGATTATCCTGGGTTTCTATGCCGTAGTGGCTGGCTGGTGCCTGCAGTATCTCTATGCCAGTATCATGGGCGGTGTTCATGGCGATGCGGAGTATGTGAAGACCTATTTCCAGACCTTTTCAGCCGATCCTATCCGTCCTACCTTATGGGCAGTAGGTTTTATCCTGCTTACCCACATGGTGGTAGTACGCGGTGTGCGCAATGGTATAGAGAAAGCATCCAAGATACTGATGCCGATGCTCTTCTTCCTGTTGATTGTGATTGTGATAGCTTCCTGCTCTCTGCCGGGAGCAATGAAAGGAGTGGAGTTCCTGCTGAAGCCGGATTTCTCTAAGGTAGATGAAAACGTGTTGCTCGAAGCGCTGGGACAGGCATTCTTCTCTTTGAGTATGGGTACGGCATGTCTGTGTACTTATGCCTCTTACTTCAACAGACAGACCAATCTCTTGAAGTCGGCTACTCAGATTGTGACCATTGATACAGTAATCGCCGTATTGGCAGGTTTGATGATATTCCCTGCTGCTTTCTCGGTAGGTGTGCAGCCAGACAGTGGTCCTTCGCTCATCTTCATTACCTTGCCAAACGTATTCCAGGAGGCTTTCGGCAACATGCCGGTTGTCGGTTATGTGATTTCGGTGTTGTTCTATGCTTTGCTTGTATTGGCAGCCCTGACTTCTACCATCTCGATGCACGAGATAGGTACCGCCTTTATCTATGAGGAGGGTAAGATAAGCCGTGCCAAGGGAGCCTGGTTTGAGACCATCGTTTGCTGCATCATAGCCGTATTCTGTTCGCTTTCTCAGGGTGCCGTACCAGATTTGGGTTTCTTCGGCAAGGATTTCCTGAGCAATTGTGACAACTTTACTGCCCAGCTTCTCATGCCGTTGAGTTCGTTCATCACCTGTCTGTTCCTGGGATGGTATGTGCCAAAGAAGATTGTGCGTGATGAGTTTACCAACTGGGGAACCCTGAAGGGAACTCTCTTCCCTGTCTTCCTGTTCACCATCCGTTTCATCTGTCCTGTCTGTATTTTCCTTATCTTCCTGCACCAGTTTGGTGTTATTTAGCAAAACCGGGAAACTTTCAGACAGGCAAGCTAGCTTTATCTTGCCCCTAGTAGGCAAGATACGGCTTGATTCTTTCTATTTCGGCAGGTGGAAAGTCTTTGAGAAGACGCAAATCATTCACACTTCTCAGCGGACCATGGGTTCTGCGGTAGTTTACGATTTCCTTTGCCTGGTAAAAGTCCAGATAAGGATGTTTGCGCAGTTCGGCTAAACTGAGCTGGTTGACATTCATTTTCCGGATATGTTTTGCATCAATATTCATATAGTGGAGGGCTGTCTCGGGCACGCCTTCCACTTCTTGTATCTGGCTCATGGAAACGAAACCGCCTAACCGCTCTCTGTATCGGATGATGCTTCTGGCATAGTAAGAGCCTATGCCGGGAATTTTCTGCAGTTCGGTCGTATCAGCAGAATTGATGTTGATATACTGACCTTCTTTCAGCTTTCGTGGATAACTGTATTGGGTAGTGTCTTTCTTCCTTTCTTCTCTAGTTCTTATAGCTGTCTCTTGATAGTCATAGTTGTATCTTTCTCTTGGGTAAAAGTTGGCAGCCGGTTGGTAGTCTTTACCAATTCTGATAAAGGGCAGCAGCTTTTCGAATTGCTTCTTGGTTAGTCCGTAAACCCGCGCAAAGTCTCTAGGTGTCCTGAAGATACCTCCTTTATTTCGGTATTTGATGATGTTTCTGGCTTGCCATGATTCCAGTCCCAGCCGTTGGAAATCAGATTGGCTTGCCGTATTGGGGTCAAAGGCGAATACTTCGCTCGACTGAAGTCCTTCGTCATAATAGCCTGGCTGTTGCCGCGTGGCATGCCTGATGATACTATCGTTATGGGCTTGTTGCTTTTCTGATGGCATGGTTTCTTTAGAACCTACAATGAAAATCATTGTGGTACTGACAACGAGCAGGGTCAGGATTACGAGTAATGCTCGCCGTTCATGGTAATTGATATAAAAAAAATCCTTTATAAACTTCATAGGCTTACGGATTTTTAAGTTCTTGTGATACCGAAATTATACCGACCATTTTGGCCACGACCAAGGCAAATCCCCTGTGTATAGGCACATTAGACGGCTTTTGGTCGGGATTACTGGACTCGAACCAGCGACCTCATCGTCCCGAACGACGTGCGCTACCAACTGCGCTAAATCCCGATTTCTGCTGCAAAGGTACATTAAATAATGGATAATACCAACAAAAATAGACTTTTTTATCTTTTTTTGAAAGAAATTTCCCGAAAAATTTGCAGGAACCAGAAAAAAGTATTACCTTTGCACCCGCAAATGATAAATCGCGATTTGTGAAAGTTGGTGCCATAGCTCAGTTGGTAGAGCAAAGGACTGAAAATCCTTGTGTCCCCGGTTCGATTCCTGGTGGTACCACTTCTTTATGAGGCTGAATCTTCGTAACAGGATTCAGTCTTTTTTTATGCCCTTTTTAAAAGGTTCCATTTTACACTTATGCAAACGTTTGCGTAAGAAAAATGCGCCAGGATGTTTTTTAATAGCTATTTTTTCACTACTTTTGCATTGTAGAAATTCAACAACAAACCAAAAAATTAATCTAACAAACATTCGTTAAAATGAAAAAAGCTTATTTATTATTGTTGGCTGGAATGTTGTCTACGGCAGTATTTGCCGGCAACAAACAGACTGTAACGATTGAAGGCCAGGTCATAGAAAAGACTGTCTCAGAGATTACCTTCGATGGCGACAATGTCGTTCTTCAGTATTCAGATAATACATCTGATCAGGCAGATATGTTGCTCGTAACCCTTTCTTTCACTTATCAAACTACCGGTATCAGTCAGGTAGAAGATATTAAGCAGGCATTGCAAGGTAAGGTTTATACCCTTCAGGGCCAGTGTGTAGGTTCTTCCCTCCAGGGTTTATCTAAGGGTGTTTATATTATTAATGGTAAGAAAGTAATCATCAAATAAAAAAGGAGGAACGTAAAATGAAGAAAATGGTATTTACTTTGGCACTCCTCCTGATGAGCTTGAGTGCAGCTGTGGCTCAGACAGGGACATTTAAGATTACCCATGCCGTGGCTCGTAACAGCAAGGTGAACCAGATGTATGTTACCACCAAGTCGGGTGATGTGAAGTATTATAATACTGCAGACTTGACAAGTGTGAAGTTCGAAGGTGATAAGGCAATCATCGCACCTAAATCAGGCTCAGAGAATGATGAGTATGATGCTTCTGTTCAGACTATCAGTTTTGCAAAGAAGGCTGATCAGGGCGAGAGTGGTGATGTAGAAAATCCTACTGGTGTGATTCAGATTACTGAGGCAAAGGGCTGGCAGGAGTCTGCCTACCTGAAGTGGGCTCCTTTCGAGGGTGCTTCTTCTTATAATGTATATGTTGGTGACAAGAAGATTGATGCTCAGTTGATTCGTCAGTATGCTTCTTACTATCGTGCTGATGTTCTCGGTTTGAAGGCTGGTACTTATTCTGTAAAGGTTGTTCCAGTAAATGCTGAAGGTACAGAGATTGCTGGTGAAAATACAGCTTCTAATTTGGTAGTAAAGAGCTACAGCCGTGAGGGCTTTGCTCATTTCAAATATGATGGTGTTGGTGCTTATAATAATGATGGTACTTTAAAGGCTGGTGCTAAGGTTCTGTATATTACTGCCAAGACAGCCAAGACCGTTTCTACAACAGTCGATACGGGTAAGCCAGAGACTATTACTGGTCTTCAGTCAATTATTGATGCTTATTCTAAAGGTAATGATAAAACTCCTATCGCCTTCCGTATCATCGGTAAGGTAAATCTTTCTGATTTGGATCACATTTCAAGTTCTGCAGAAGGTTTGCAGATTAAGGGCGCTGAGATGAATATGACATTCGAGGGCGTCGGTGATGATGCTACCGTATATGGTTTCGGTTTCTTGCTTAGAGATGCTATTAGTGTTGAATTCCGTAACTTTGCTATTATGCGTTGCTTGGATGATGCTTTGTCTCTTGATACTGATAACTCTCATGTATGGATTCACAACATGGATCTCTTTTATGGTAAGAAGGGTGGCGCTGCCGACCAGACCAAGGGTGATGGTACTGTAGATATCAAGGGTGACTCTAAGTATATTACTGTAGCTTACAACCGCTTCTGGGATAATGGTAAGGCTTCTATGTGTGGTATGAAGAGTGAGACTGGTCCTAACTATATCACATATCACCACAACTGGTTCGACCATTCTGACTCTCGTATGGCCCGTATTCGTACCATGAGTGTTCACATGTACAACAACTACTATCTGCACAATGATGTTTATGGTGTTGGTGCAACATCGGGCTCAAGTGTATTCATGGAGTCTAACTACTTTGATGCTACCAAGCGTCCTATCATGAGTTCTCTGCAGGGTACAGATGCCAAGGGCGATGGAACTTTCTCCGGTGAGAAAGGTGGTTTGATTAAGGCATACGGCAATGTATTTGCCAACAAGCCAGAAAACTTCAGCTATATCCCATACTCAGAAAGCAATACAAGCTTCGATGCATACGAGGTTTCTGATCCAAGTCAGCAGGTTCCTTCAAGCGTAAAGACTTTGGTAGGTGGTACTTCTTATGATAACTTCGATACCAACTCAAGTCTCATGTATGCATACTCTGCAGATAAGGCTGCTGATGTTCCTTCTATCGTAGAAGGTTTTTATGGTGCAGGTCGTTTGAATCATGGTGACATTGATTTCGTTATTCCTGATGAGACAGTCGTAACAAATGGTCATCAGCAGCCATGGCCTGCTTTGGCAAGCCTTCTTGACTCTTATGCTTCTGGTGTTGTTAAGGTGTTCGGTGAGAGCAATGCAACTGGCGAAGGTGGTTCTACAGAAGGTGGTAGCACTGGCGGCTCAACAGAAGGTGGTGAGACAGGTGGCTCTGGCTCTGGTTCTGGCGAAGGTGGTAGCACTGGCGGCTCAACTGGTGGTACAGAAGGTGGCAGTACAGTAACTCCTATTGAGGGTACAGTAACTTGTACATTTGTAGATGGAAAGGCTTCTAATTCTGCATTTACTGTAGCAGGCTCTGTTACCAATAAGAAATCGGCAACCATTGATGGTGTGTCTTATGCGAGTGGTTTAAAGTTTGATTCAAATGCTAAAGTTACTTTTACTACGACACAGAAAATGACAATGACTATGTATTTTGCTTCTGATGATACAAAGTGTACAGCACTTATTAATGGTCAGAAAACATCGGTAACAGGTGCTACTATTGATACTACAGCTAAAACATTGACTGTTGTATTGGAAGCTGGTACTTATGTTTTAACAAAGCAAGATTCTGGTAATTTGTTTATGATTAAACTTGTACCAGTAACAGAATAATTGATGTGTTTTACCCGATGAGGGAAAGATGTATATAATAATTTTAAGGGCTGTCTTTTCTTGAAGAGGACGGCCCTTTTTTAAGAAACAAAAACTAATCTTATCTAAGATGAAACAAACAAACTCTACTTTTTCTACGCAGCTTATGGCTGCTTGCCGTAAAACAATCTTGGCTACTGCTTTATTTTGCGGCTTCTCTATGATGGCTGATGCACAGACTCTGGATGGTCGTGACTTCTCAATAGATGGCTTTGCTGCCTACGAAGGTGTTCCAGGTACTAACTGGTTTCGTGACGGAGGAACTACCGGTGGCGCTGGTGGCAAGGTGGTGAAGGCTGATAACTTCTCTCAGCTGCAGGCTTATCTCCAGGCTAAGGATCCATATATCGTTATCGTAGATCATGATATCACTACAGGCATCAAGTGCTATGTAGATGATCTGAGTACCGGTCGCTTGCTTGACGACCAGAGTGGAAAGTCTGGTGTGGAGTCAGTCTATGGCGAGCGTATTATGATAGCTTCTAACAAGACATTGATAGGTGTTGTGAATCCTACAACAGGCGAGGCTCCTCTCTTTTCTCATATCACCTTCGTGATGCAGTCAGTTGATAACATCATTATCCGTAACTGCCGTTTCACTATGAAGGGTGTTCCTGTGCTCAGAACGGGTGAGAAT
This sequence comes from Segatella copri, assembly GCA_021618535.1. GTDB lineage: Bacteria > Bacteroidota > Bacteroidia > Bacteroidales > Bacteroidaceae > Prevotella > Prevotella copri_O. The sequence goes on from JAJWAL010000040.1 coordinate 12,486, forward strand.
AAGATTGTGGCTTGGCGTGATGGTGCACAAGTAGAAGTGGGCGACCCAGACTGTATCGGAATCCAGGCTGATAAGGTAAGTGCCAAGACCAATTGGGGTGGACATATCTGGATAGATCATTGTGAATTCTTCAATGGCGGTGCTGCTAATAAAGACCGCTATGATGGTTTGCTCGACTGCAAGAATAATGTGCAGTGGATGACATTCAGTTATAACTATTTCCACGACCATGACAAGAGCTGTTTGTGGGGTAAGGGTGATTCAGATGTTTATGAAAACTGCCGTACCATCTCTTTCCATCATAATTTCTTTGATCAGATCGAAGGCTCCCGTTTACCTCTCCAGCGTGGTGGTCATGTACATTATTATAATAATTATATGCGTGGCTGCGAGGATGGCTGGGATATCCGTACAGGAGCTGTGGCATATGAAGAAGGTTGCTATTTCGAAGATACGAAGTCGCCTATCCGCTCAGATAGAGGTGGTAGCTTGAATATCTCTAAGGCAGAAGGCTATGATTGTATCTACAAGGGCTGTAACAACTTGATGGAAGGTTACACAAATATTGATGGCGCTAAGATTAGTAAGTCACTTCCTGTTACCAAGATAGATTGGGTTCCTACTCAAACCACATCTTCTTACACCCAGCATTATCTCGACAAGACCGTGGATGTTCCTGCTATCTGCGAGAAGTATTCTGGTGCAGGTAAGGTGGAAATCTGGAAGGCTTATACTTCTTCACTTCCTACGGTAGATATGTCTGAACTCGATCATGCCATCAAGAACTACAGTACAGCTAAGACCTACGATGCAGAAGGAAAGGTAATGGCAGGTGCTACAACCGGTATTTCCCATACCGACATGTTAGCAGAAACCGGCTCCTCTCGCATCGAGTATTATGATTTGGCAGGTTCCCGTCTTTCTGCACCTCAGAAAGGTATCAATATCGTCAAGAAGGTGAACCATGATGGACATGTAAGCGTGAAGAAGGTAATTTTCTAAAGAATAAGGTAATTTTCTAACAGGAAAGTTGTTACCGGCGAGATATCAGGCATGAATCTGATAAAGATTCCTGCTTTTTAAATGACAAAACGGACAAAAGCTAGATAAAGATTTGCTTTTGTCCGTTTTTTCTTTATTTTTGTCTGAAATCTGTCTGCTGTTTTTTTCTCTTTTCCCTACTTTTGCAACCGAAAACAATTTTAAACGCAAACGCATTTAAACGTAAAACGCAACCTAAAAGTAAAACAATGAAAGCAATCCAGAAATTAGCAAAGAGAAGTTTGCTTCTCGTGGCATTGTTGGTCATCGGATGTCTGCAACTCATGGCGCAGACAAGAACCATCAAAGGTGAGGTGACTGATGCGCAGAATGGTGAGGCTCTGATTGGCGCCACTGTTATGGTGGAAGGCGAAAAGGGCGGTACAGTTACTGATTTTGACGGTAACTTCAGTCTTCAGGTATCTTCTTCAGCCAAGAAGATCAAGGTATCTTATATCGGTTATATTGATAAGGTACTCTCTATCTCTGACAATATGAAGGTGAAACTCGAATCCGACAGCAAGGCGCTGGCTGATGTCGTGGTCATCGGATATGGTACAGCGAGAAAGAGCGACCTTACTGGTTCTGTAGCTACCGTGAAATCAAAGGACTTTAACAAAGGTCTCGTTTCCTCTCCAGAACAGTTGATCAATGGTAAGGTTTCGGGTGTACAGATTATGTCCAACAGTGGTTCAGCCTCTGCCGGTAGTACCATCCGTGTGCGTGGTGGTGCATCTCTGAATGCCAGCAACGACCCTCTTATAGTGCTCGATGGTGTGCCATTGGAGCAGGGTGGTATCTCTGGTAACAGCAGCAACTTCCTCAGCATGATCAACCCTTCTGATATTGAAAGTATGACCGTATTGAAGGATGCTTCTTCTACAGCCATCTATGGTTCCCGTGCTTCTAATGGTGTCATCATCATTACCACCAAGAAGGGACAGCAGGGTGCTGTAAAGGTGAACTTCAATACCACCAACAGTCTCCAGACCCGTGCGCAGATGGTGGATATGCTCAGCCGTGATGAATTCGTGAATGTCATCAACCAGTATGGTAGTGCTAACCAGAAGTCATTGCTCGGTACAGCCAATACCGATTGGAACGATGAGGTTTACCGTACAGCTTTCGGTACAGATAATAACCTCAGCGTGAGCGGCAGCATCGACAAGTGGTTGCCATTCCGTGTGTCTGTAGGCTATTATAACCAGAGCGGTCTGGTTCGCAAGGACAATGTAGAACGCTGGACTGGTAACGTAGTGTTGACTCCTAGCTTCTTCGAGGATCACCTGAAGTTGACCATCAACGCCAAGGGAACTCTCAATAACAACTCATTCAATAATGGTGGTGCCGTATGGGCAGCAGCAACATTCAACCCAACCATCCCTGTTTATTCAGGCAACGACAAGTATGGTGGCTACAATGAGGCACTCGATGCTGACGGCGTTCCTGTGAATGCAGGTGTAAGAAACCCTCGCGGTCTGGTTGATCTGTATGATTCAAAGAGTAAGGTAAGCCGCTTCATCGGTTCGATGGATGTAGATTACAAGGTTCACTTCCTGCCAGATCTCAAGCTCCACGCTACCGTGGGTGCTGACTATGCCAAGGGTGATGGAACCGTTTATGTTCCTGCCTACGCAGCACAGAGCTACAACAAGGATGAGGCTTTGGGCGGTAGCGATTACAAGTATGGTCCTCAGAAGAACGAGAACCGCTTGCTTACCCTCTATGCCAACTATGCAAAGTATTTCGAAGATATCAAGAGTAATGTAGACCTGACAGCCGGTTACGACTATCAGTACTGGAAGAGTACTACACCTCTTTATTATACCAAAAGTGCGGCAGGCACAACCCTGTCAACCGTAAAGGCATCAGATTACCGTCATGTAATGTTGTCATATTACGGACGTATCAACTATTCATTCGATGGAAAGTATCTCCTGACGGCTACCGTTCGTCGAGACGCTTCATCCCGTTTCTCTAAGGATACCCGTTGGGGTACTTTCCCATCTGTTGCTTTGGGCTGGACTTTGACAGAAGAGCCTTGGTTGAAGAACCAGAAGGTGCTCTCTAACCTGAAGCTCCGTGCCAGCTATGGTGTTACCGGTCAGCAGGAAGGTATCGGCAACTACAATTATCTGCCGGTTTATACATACAGTGTAGCAGGTGCCGAAGCATTCATCAACGGACAGTATATCAATACCTACCGTCCTGAGGCATACGTATCAGACTTGAAGTGGGAGACAACAACCTCCTGGAACTTCGGTCTTGACTTCGGATTCCTGGATGGCCGTATCGGTGGTGCCATCGATTTCTATACCCGTAAAACCAAGGACCTGTTGGCTTCTGTACCAACAGCTGCAGGTACCAACTTCTCAAAGACCATCCTTATCAACGTAGGTAATGTAGACAGCAAGGGTATCGAAGTTTCTCTGAACGCAACCCCTATCCAGACCAAGGATTGGGAGTGGAACCTGAGCTACAACTTTACCTGGCAGAATATGAAGGTGAAGAACCTCTCACTTACAAAGGGTGGAAGCCAGACCAACGTGAAGGTAGGTCCATCTATCGATGCTTACCAGTTCCAGGTACTCTCAGAGGGATATGAGCCATACATGTTCTATGTATATCATCAGCTCTACGACTCTAAGACAGGCAAGCCAATCGAGGGCGCTTATGCTGATCTCAACAACGATGGCGAAATCAATGAGTCAGATCTCTACCGCTATCATTCTCCAGCCCCTAAATACATCATGGGCTTGAGTACATCATTGAGATACAAGCAGCTGACTCTCGGTATGAGTTTCCGTGCCAACATCGACAACTATGTATATAATGGTATGGGCATGAGTACAGGTGCTTTCGAGACCGTAAGCTACAACAACTCACAGCTCAACAATCTCAATACCAGTTTCCTGAAGACAGGTTTCAAGACCCGCCAGTATCTCTCAGATTACTACGTAGAGAATGCTTCCTTCCTGAAACTCGACAACCTGAGTTTGAGTTACAATGTAGGCAAGATCAACAAGTGGGCTTCGCTCACCGTATCTGCAATGGTACAGAATGTATTCACCATTACCGGTTACTCAGGTACAGATCCTGAGGTGCCAAACGGAATGGACAACTCATTCTATCCACGTCCTCGCACTTACTCAGTAAGCCTCGGACTTCAGTTCTAACAATCAAAACAGATAACAATGAAACTTAAGAATATATTATATAGTATGATGATGGGAACAGCGGTGCTGACAGGCACAACCAGCTGTGTTTCCGATCTCGACCAATATCCTCATACAGAGACAACCTCTAAGGATGTTTATACCTCGCTTGCCAATTACGAGGCTGTGCTGGGTAAGATTTATGCCTCAATGGTGACCAGCGGTCAGGGCAAAGGTGGCGATAATAAGGATATGTCTTCCGTATTGAACAATGGTAGTGGTTTCGATTACATGCGTATGTTTATCAATATGCAGGAGTGTGGTACCGATGAATTTGCATCTACCTGGCTGACAGGTGAGCAGACTACGGGTCTTACTTATCTCTCTTGGGATGCCAACGATGCTTGGATCTCAGATATGTATTATCGCATCTACTACAACATCGCCCTCTGCAATGAGTTCCTGCGCAATGCCAATAGTGCCAGTTTCTCAGGTGCTGATGCAGAGAAGCTGAAGGAGTATAAGGCAGAAGTCCGTTTTATGCGCGCTCTGTTCTATTACCATGCCCTCGATTTCTTCCGCTATATTCCGATGGTGACAGAGAATGATCCTGTGGGTAGCTTCATTCCTCCACGTTATACTCCACAGCAGACATTCGATTATATTGAGAGCGAGTTGAAGGATTGTGTAGGCGATATGCTTCCTGCATCTACCTGTCCTTACGGTCAGGCTTCTCAGGGTGCTGCCTATACCTTGCTTGCCAAGCTTTATCTGAACAGCGAGGTTTATACCGGTGTGGCTAAGTATACTGAGTGCAAGGAGGCTTGTGAGAAGGTGATGGGCATGGGTTACTCCCTGGAATCAGATTACAGCAAGCTCTTTAATGCCGATAACGACAAACGTACCAACGAGATTATCTTCGCTTTGCCGGTAAGCGCAGAACATACTGTAAGCTGGGGTTCTTCTACCTATCTGGTTTGTGGACAGTTGAGCATGTCGAATGCCAACCAGAGTGTTGCTGATTTCGGTGTAACCAAAGGTTGGAGCGAGTTCCGTCTCCGTCCTGAGTTTGTAGATAAGTTTACCCAGACCGATATCGACGGCAGTGGGGATAAGCGTTGCAAGTTCTTTACTAATGGTCAGAGCAAGGATATATCCAGCATGACCGATGAAACCGCCGGTTATCTCTCAGAGAAGTGGTGCAATTTGAAGGATGATGGAACCACAGCATCCAATACAGACAATGATGGTGTGGATACCGATTTCCCTCTCTTCCGTTTAGCTGATGTTTATCTGATGTATGCCGAGTGCGTAGTTCGTCTGCATAATGACTGGGATAACTGGGCTGGTGGCAGCGATGCTACAGACCCAACCGTGATTGCTTCTCGTAAGCAAGGCGCTATCTATTGGATCAACCAGCTTCGTGAGCGTGCAGGTGCTTCTGATGTTTGGTCAAGCAATTTTGCTGATGACGATGCCTTCCTCCAGTTCATCCTCGATGAGCGTGCCCGTGAACTCTATCATGAAGGTTATCGCCGTACCGACCTGATTCGCTATGGTCAGTTTACTACTAATAAGTACATCTGGCAGTGGAAGGGTGGTGTCCACGACGGACAGGCAGTGGATAGCAAGTACAATATCTATCCAATCCCTAACACCGAGCTTACCGCAAATCCAAATCTTCATAACGACAATTATTAATGATAATGTTAAGTGTTAAGTGTTAAATGTTAAATTATAAAGCTTACAACAACATGAAAAAGATATTTAGAAACCTGATGATGCTTCTCTGCGCACTCACCGCTCTGGTGAGTTGCGACGAGAGTGGCGACAAGATATATCTGGATGGCTTCGAAGCATCCAGTCTGATGGCATCGGCATCCGATGTGAAGCTGTCTGTAGATAACAGTAAGGACGTTGTCCTCTCGTTGGCTTGGCAGAATCCTACCTTGCTTTCGAGCGATGAAACCAAGCCTGCGGGCAGTGGAGTACTGAAGACTTATCTGCAGGCATCAGCCTCAGAAGATTTCGCTTCTGCAAAGGAATACACCGTAACCAACCTCTCCAAGGCTTTCACCGGTGCTGACCTCAATGCTACAGCCAAGGATCTCGGCTTGACACCTGATGAGAGTTCACCTCTATATTTCCGTATCAAGAGTCAGATGGGTGCCAATCTTGATGCCGCTTACAGTAATGTATGCCAGGTAAAGGTTACTCCATATCTCATTGATATGAGTTACATCAATATCTTGGATAAGGGTAAGGATCAGGTGCTTACCTATCTCTATTCTCCTAATTCTGATGGAGTTTATTCCGGCTATATGAATGTCTCTTCTTGGCTCAACTGCTGGGGTAAGGAGAATGATGGAACTTTTTGGGGAAATATCCAGACTGGCGACAAACCTTATGCTGTGTTGGATAATGCGCAGTCTGCATGTAATATCTGGTTCCCAGAACCAGCGGGTATTTATTATACGGTACTTGATACAAAGTCAGAAGAGAAACTGTTCCATGCTACTCTCATTAAATCAATGAAGGTAAATGGTGAGGAGATGAAATATGACGGTCCTAACTATGCTTGGGTAAAGGTTATCGAGACTACAGCAGATAATACACCTATCAGTATCGTAGCAGATGGAGCAGAGTATAATAAGAGCACGGGTGATAAGGGAACTTCTATTGTCAAGACGTTGAACTATACTTTGGCTGATGGCAAGATGACAGACTCAGAGAACGCTGGCAGCGTGAATATATCCACGGCTGGTACTTATACAGTAACCGTTAAGGTTGGTGAGCACAGCCAGTTGGAATACACCATCGTATCGGGCGATCAGACAACTCCGGAGCCAGAGGTCAGCAATACTCTCTGCATGTTCAGTAAGGATAGCAACACTCTTCTTGCTGTGATGGATAAGGTAAGCGATGGCGTTTATACCTGCAAGTACAAGCCAACAGCTTGGGAAGGATTTATGTTTATCTATGTAGGAAACAACAAGGATGACAAGCAAACATGGTATGGTTGCGAGCCAAGTGACGATAAGATGTTTAATCTTTCTACGGCAGACGACAAGTGGAGTCCTTGGTTCAAGGATGATGTAACTGGTGGTGAAGTTACCGTTACCGCCGACCTCAACACCATGACATGGACGTATAAATAATTAATAAGGAAAATAGCAATGAAAAATATATTTGGAAAAGCCATGTTGCTGGCTACAGCGCTCTTGTTCTCTATTACAGGAACAAGTTGCAGCAGCGACGATTCTCCGGTTCATGAGCAGGAGAAAACATACGATATGAGCGGTTTTGCCAAGGGCGCCGATGTTTCCTGGCTCACAGAGATGGAGAAGGACGGTGTGAAATTCTATAATCAGAATGGTAAGGCTACAGATTGCCTGAAACTCCTCCGTGAAGAGGGAACCAATTCCATCCGTCTGCGTGTCTGGGTAAATCCGGAAGGTGGTTGGTGTGGCAAGGATGATGTCATCGCCAAGGCTTGGCGAGCTCAGCAGCTCGGCTTCCGTCTGATGATTGACTTCCACTATTCTGATACCTGGGCTGACCCGGGCAACCAGAAAGTTCCTGCTGCATGGCAGGGCTATACTGCCGAACAAATGAAACAGGCTGTGGCTGATTATACCAAGGATGTGTTGAAAGCCTTGAAGGATAGAGGTGTAACCAACGTAGAGTGGGTGCAGGTGGGCAATGAAACCCGCGTCGGAATGCTCTTCAACAGCGATGAGGCTGTAACCGGTGAGGTATCTAAGAATGCAGCCAACTTTGCTGCTTATGTCAACGCCGGATATGATGCCGTAAAGGAAGTTTATCCTGAGGCAAAGGTCATCGTGCATGTAGATAAGGGTCAGGACCTCGGTGGACTTACCTGGCTCTACGATAAGTTGAGAGAAAATGGTGGAAAGTGGGATGTCATCGGACTTTCTCTTTATCCAGAGGATGATAACTGGCAGAGTTATGCAGAGAACTGTCTCGCTAACATCCAGACTCTTTCTTCCAGGTATGGCAAGGACGTCATCATTTCAGAAATCGGTATGTGGTGGGGCTCTGAGCAGGCAGCGCCATTGATGAAGAAGATGGTGGATGGCTGCAAGGCTATTCCTGCCTGCAAAGGCATCTTCTATTGGGAGCCAGAAGTCTACAACAATTGGAAACCTGCCAACTATACTACTCTGGGTTGGGCTGCATATACCAAGGGAGCCTTCGACAACAGCGGCAAACCAACTGCCGTATTCGATGCATATAAATAAGAATTTTAACGAAGAGATATGATTAAGAGAAGCATTACTTTTATGACTCTTGCCCTGGCACTCACCACACTGTGCCAGGCGCAGAGCAGAAAGGTTATCAACCTGCCATCGTGGGATTTCTCCCGCGATGGTAAGGCGTGGCAGCAGGTAGCTGTTCCGCACGATTGGGCTATCTCGGGACCTTTCGATAAGAAATGGGACCTGCAGATGGTGGCTATCGAGCAGAATGGCGAAACCGAAAAGACCGAGAAGTCGGGCCGTTCGGGTGCGCTGCCTTGGATAGGTGAGGGCATGTACAAGATGAACTGGACGGCTCCTAAGGGCTATAAGCGTGCCGTACTGGTTTTCGATGGTGCCATGAGTCAGCCTGTTGTCACCGTCAATGGCAAGAAGGCAGGCAAGTGGGCTTACGGCTACAATGCCTTCCGCATTGACATCACACCATTCATCCAGTTTGGCAAGAAGAATCTCATCGAGGTACATCTTAATAATGTAGAGGAGAGCAGCCGTTGGTATCCGGGAGGCGGTCTTTACCGTCCGGTTTCCGTAGAACTTTATGGCAACGAGAACTTCTCTACCTGGGATACCTTCGTCCGTACACTGAAGGCTGATAAGCAGGAGGCTGAAGTAGAAGTAAATGCGCTCCTCGAAGGCAAAACCGGCAAGTCAGGCAAGACCATCATCGCCTTGTTGGATGAGGCTGGCAAGAAGGTTGCCGAGCAGACCATCCCAGGTGCAACTCCTGCCGTCAAGACTACCCTGAAGGTGGCGAATCCACAGCTCTGGTCGCCGGAATCTCCTTATCTCTATCAGGTAAAGCTTACCCGATATGAAGGAAAGAAGGTGGCTGATGTCCAGACTCTGAAGACTGGTATCCGCACTATCTCGGTATCCAAGGACAATGGTTTCCAGCTCAATGGCATTACCCGAAAGATCAAGGGTGTCTGCCTGCACCACGACCTCGGCCCTCTGGGCGCAGCAGAGAACAAGGCTGCCCTCATCCGTCAGATCAAGATGATGAAGCAGATGGGTTGCGATGCCATCCGTACAGCCCACAACATGCCTTCTACCCTGCAGATGGAAATCTGCGATTCCCTCGGAATGATGGTGATGGCAGAGAGTTTCGATATGTGGATTTATCCTAAGTGCAAGAACGGCTATGCCAAGTTCTTCAAGGAGTGGAGCGATAAGGATATCACCAATCTGGTAAAGCACCACCGCAACCATCCTAGCATCGTGATGTGGAGCATCGGTAACGAGATTCCTGAGCAGTGGAGTCAGGAGGGTGTACAGATAGCCAAGCATCTGCAGGACCTCTGTCACCAGTACGATCCTTCCCGTCCTGTTACCCAGGGTATGGATAGGGCAGAAGATGCCTTGAAGAGCGGTTTTGCCCAGACCATGGATGTGCCGGGCTTCAACTATCGTGTACATAAATATTATAAGAATATCGAGCAGTTGCCTCAGGGCTTCCTCCTCGGTTCAGAGACCGCCTCTACGGTCAGTTCCCGTGGCGTATATAAGTTCCCGGTTGTTGTAAGCGATAAGGCTACCTATCCTGATGGGCAGTGCTCAAGCTATGATACGGAATACTGTTCATGGAGCAATCTTCCAGATGATGACTGGAAGATGCAGGATGACTACAGTTGGGTAATCGGCGAGTTTGTATGGACCGGTTACGACTATCTGGGCGAGCCTACTCCGTATGATACCTACTGGCCAAGCCGTAGCAGCTACTTCGGTATCTGCGACCTTGCCGGACTTCCAAAGGACCGCTACTATATGTATCGTGCCCGCTGGAACGAGCAGCAGCATACCACCCATCTTCTTCCTCACTGGAACTGGAAGGGCAGGGAAGGACAGGTTACTCCTGTATATTGCTATACCGATGGTGTGGAAGGCGAACTCTTCGTCAACGGCAAAAGTCAGGGCAGGGTTCGCAAGGACAAGTCAAGCCGTCTGGACCGCTATCGCCTCCGCTGGAACAATGTGAAGTATGAACCGGGTGAGATTCGCGTGGTTACCTACAACCAGTATGGCGATAAGGTAGGTGAGGACGTGAAGCGTACTGCCGGCGAACCTGCACAGATGAAGTTCAGCGTAGAAACACCTGATCATGAGCCTATTGCCTGCATGGTAGAAGGCTGTACCGATGAGCACAATGTGCTTCTGAATGCCGATGGCAACGACCTTGCCTTCATCACCGTGAGTCTGCAGGATAAGGACGGCAATGAATGTCCGCTTGCCGATGATGAACTGACCTTCGAGGTGAGTGGTGCCGGCACTTTCAAGGCAGCCTGCAATGGCGATGCCACATCGCTCGAACCATTCACCCAGCCACAGATGAAACTCTTCTCCGGCAAACTCGTAGTCATCGTACAGAGCAGCAAGCAGAAGGGCGACATCATCCTGAAGGTAAAAGACAGCAAGCGCAATATCGAAAAGTCGATTACGCTCCAGGCAATATAAGATGTTCAGGTTTCGCAAGTTCAGAAGTTAAAGAAGTTATCGCTCCCTACGGTCGCTGAGGAGTTAAGACAATAGTCTTTTTGACATAGTTTTTAAGCAGCAAAACATACGTCTTAACTCCTTAACTTCCTTAACTCCTTTAACTTCATGATTTTTTTATGAATTTTCTCCGATATTTTTTGGCATTATCATGAATAATGTGTAAATTTGCACACATGAAAAAGTCAACAGAACCTATATACCGCATCAGCATGGCAATTGCTATGCTCTTTATTTCGCTTGCCATCCATGCGCAGCGTTTCGTCAACACCTCCCTTGAAGGTGCTCAGGCAGTTTGTGCCATTACCCAGGACAGTGATGGAATGATATGGCTCGGAACCGACAACGGTCTTTACAGCTATGATGGTTATCATGGCTACCGCCATTTTCAGGAACATACATTCAGCAATACGCGTGTCAATGCGCTCGGTTTCGAGGGCAGAATGCTCTATCTGGCTACTGGCAACGGCATCCTGAAATTCGATACGCAATCTTATCAATATGCCGAAACACCAGCCATGAAGGCTTTTGCCGATGAGGCGAAGCGCAAGCAGCTGAAGGAACTCCGTGTGCTCGATGTCAAGGGTGGTAAGACTGACTTCGGTGGCGATGTCTATGCCTTGCTCTCTACTCCGAGAGGCTTGCTCGTAGGTTCGCTTGCTGGTCTGCATCTCGGCAGCAGACTGATTCCGCTCCGTGCCGGAGAACAGCCTCTGGTCAATGCGCTCGCCTATGATGCCAAGCGCCGATGCTACTGGATTGGTACCGAGGGCGCTCTCTATTGTGCCGATCTGCAACTCAGGAACTTCTCCCAGATTCCAGCTCTCAACGGCAATTCCATCAAATGTCTTTCTACAGATGCTGCCGGCAATCTCTATATCGGAACAGATAACGGACTCTATCAGATGGCACTCTCCAATGCCATCACCCATTATATCCACG
>JAJWAL010000162.1:0-4444 GCA_021618535.1 Segatella copri
TTTTTGCTTCATATCCTAATGTCTCACACATCATCCAAATTAACATCCGCCAAGTCTGCTCCAATAATCGTCACTCGATTGTTGTATTTGCGTATCTCATGCCCATCCTTTATTTGCTTGGTGTAGCGATTGGCATCCAACTGGAGGCAACGACACACATTGCGACTTGCAGTTTCCATGTTCTTGTCGATAATGATGATTTGTGCATCGTGGTTCTCTCGCAACATATCACAGAAATAGTTGTCGGCAGAAGAGAATGAATAGCCAAGAATGATGATCTTACTTGCACGCAGCACCATCTGAGAAGCATGATACCATGTATCAATGTAATGCTTGGATATAACAGGGCGCAACTTTAATGGTGGCAAGAATGATGGGATGGGTATAGACTTGTGGTCTGGATCAAAACTTATCTCGGCTGCAAGTTGATTCTTGAAGAAATCTTCTAAATCAATGGTCATTAAATCATCATGCAGAAAATCGTTCTTGTTCTCTACATCTACATACTCTTTGAGTGAGCCATGGAAATAGAGAGCAGTCGGAGAAGTTTGGGAAGCATACGATGTATAGTTGAACGTGATGACTTGGCAGTCTTTTCCGTCCAATTGGTCGTAAATAGTGTGGTTGTCTTTGTTCTCTACAGCCACATTCTCTTGTGCCTTTTGCTGCTCCTCGCTTACCAAGTATGCCCATAGAATCCAGGATATGTATAGATAATCGCGGATATAACTGTTTTGCCCCGTATAAAATCCATAGAAATACCCTGCGAGCAGTTGCTCTATATCGAGCATATTCTTATAGATATGGCGCAAGATGGGATTGTTCGACTCATGGATGCTTTTCTGAAGTATCTCCACGATGATGTTCTTGAATGTGTCGGTATAGTTGAGATGGCTTAAATCTATGATGCTGTCATCTTTTACAACCGTATCAAACACCTCTTCTATCAAGTTCATCGTCTCAGCATCTATCTCAGCTCCTTTCTTGAAGTCCAACACCTTTTTGAAAAGGCGAACGATAAGCATACCCAACTTACGTTGTGACTCATCAAGGCTTGCGTTGTTGGCAAGCTCGTCGTTGATATTATGGCAAATGGAAACAATCTCCTTATCCAAGTCTTTTGCCAAACGGTCGATGGCTGTACTCACAAACTTGTCGAAGTGGAAATGTACTCTGCCTATTGCCTTGCGCAAAATGGCATCAAGCGTCTTGCCTTCATCGGTTTCCAAGAAATCGACAATGCGAGGTATAAGGTCGGCTGATGTCGGCAAGCCTATTGTGGCATCCACTCCAGCACCGAGCACTACCAGACTAAGTGGCTTATCCTTGCTTCCCAATATTTTGCGAGCGAATTCCTCACCATAGAAATATTGGTTCTGAGTCATTGCATTGGGAGCAATTTGATTGGCTCCGTTGTTGATATCAAATGATGTATCTGCCATTTTAAAATTTTAATGTTAGAAAGAGGGTTAGGATACTTTCCAAAGTATCTTAGGATACTTGGCGAAGTATCTTAGGATACTTGCCCATATATCTTAAGATACTTTTTTGGGGGTGTTTTAGCGGCCTACTTGACGGATAGTCTTTTTGCGGGCCGTCCAGGCAGTATTGATTGCCACCCGGATGTTGTCGATGGTCTGCCCTTTCTCCCATTTCGGAACGAAGGGAAGGAGAAGGGAAATGAAACTCTGCTTCACTATCAGCTCATCGGTGAGGGATGGCTCTTGCTGTCGCATGGTTGCCACCACCTCGCCCAGGTCTCTCGCTGTCTTGCAGGAACGAAGGAGGGTGATGTAGCCTCGCAAGGATTCCACCTTATTTATATATATAGACAAAGCCTGTTCTTCCTCGGTGAGAGGTTGAGGTGCTTCGCCATCCTTGGCAAGCGTCTTCTCTGCGAACTGGTCGCCATAGAAGTTTTGCTCTGCCTTTGTAGCGTTGGGGAGGATTTGGTTATTGCCTCCGTATATATTGAAAGTTACATCTGCCATATTATAAAGGTAAAAAAGTAAAAGAGTAAAAAAGTAAAAAATGACTTGCTGGCTATGATTTCTTAATGATTTTCTTAACCTTATTCAATAGATATTCAACGTTTTTCAATGCCTTTCAACGGAATTGTTTTCGGTCCACGGATGTTGTATCTTTGCAACAGCTTAAACGAAGAACGAAGAGTGATGAGTGAAGAATTCAATACCCGGGGTGCTCGACATTCGAAGTTTGGAGTAGCTGACAATTTTAGTATTAACAATTTAAAAGAAAGGAATCGATTATGATTGAGTATTCTATTTACATGATGGGTAATCCTATCAAACCAGAGGAGCCTCAAAAGGCTTATGCCAAGAACCAAGTTCGTGAAATCTGGGACTTGAACAAGTTTTGCAAGCACATTGCATCACATAACGCTGGCTACAGCCGAGGTATGGTGAAAGCCATCCTGTCGGACATGTGCGACTGCATTGTAGAACAACTGCTCAACGGCAACAAGATTAAACTCGGTGAGTTTGGTGTCTTTAGCATCTCCATCAACTGTGAGGGTGCGGAATCGCTGGAGAAGTTTACCGAGGAAAACATCAAGTCGGTGAACATCAAGTTCAACCCTGGTGTGGACTTTGAGAACCTTGTTGATAAAGCTGAGTTCAAGCTCGTGGCAAGCCGTGCTGGTCAAGCTGCCTTGCTCAAGGCTGAAAAGGCGAACGAGACTACCGTTGACCTGGAGGCTGCGAAGAAGAAGCCTACCAAGGACGACAAGAGTGACAACAAGCCATCGGGTGATGGTGGTGATACACCAAACCCTAGCGGTGGAAGCAGTACCGACTCTGGCACCGACGGTAGCGGTGATGGCCTGGAGTAGGATTCTCCCTGTGACTGCATCCTGCATAGTGCAGGGTGTGGTCACCCCTTCAAACTTATGTTTCACTTTTAAACACATTTCTGATTATGAAGAATTTTAATGATGGTTCCAAGAAAATTTCTTGGGTTTCAATTTTGAATGCTGCTGTTCAAGCTTTGATTGCAGCTCTTACTGCACTGGGAGTAAGCTCATGCGCAAATGCTATGCTTTAATGTTGAGTGTTGAATGTTGAGTGTTGAATGTTGAGTGTTGAATGTTGAATTATGAATTATGAGACAAAGTCAATATATGTCGGCTAACGACATTAAATATCTGGTTTTGCATTGCTCGGCTAGCCGATGCAATCAGGACTATAGTGTAGAACAGCTGCGACGCGATCATAAGGCTCGTGGGTTTTATGACATCGGCTACCACTTCTACATCCGTAAGGATGGAACGATGACGCAGCACCGGATGCTGTTGGAGGTTGGTGCTCATGCCAGACCATATAATAGATGCTCTATCGGCATCTGCTATGAGGGAGGGCTCGATGAGCAAGGCAAGCCTTGCAACACCATGACAACTGAGCAGGAAACGAGACTCATCGATCTTTTCAGGAATCTGAAGATTCTCTTTCCGAAAGCGAAGATTGTGGGGCATCGGGATTTGCCGGGGACTACTCCCAAAGAGTGTCCGTGTTTGGATGCGGGCAGCTGGGCTGCTCATCATCATCTCGATTAATACTCTGTTACTGGCGAGGTACTTTTCCTCGTCAGTACCACTTGCTTAATATCTGACATTTCCATATACTCTATTCGATTTTTTGCAAGTATGCTTTAGGAATATATCCTGTCGTAACAGCACACAACCCCTTGATACTCACATAAAGTTTATGATCTTTTTTAATACGGACGACATAGCCTTCCGCTCCTTTCAAAGGACCTTCAATGACTCGGAACTTGTCGCCTTTGGTAAACTTGGGATTATACTCATCGTAAAAATCCAGTCCTTCAACACCAGAAGTTGCTACAATATTGAAGATATTCACTTCACGTTCTGAAATTTTAGAAGGTTCTTTCAAGTTCTCAGAATTTTTGCCACGATAGAGCATCACTTTATTGAGAAATTTGCGTTCAATCTCTTCGGCTTCTGTTCTCGTTGTACGGAAAAGAATGAGAGATGGCATAATAGGAACTTCCTTCACCAGACTCTTTTTCTTATTCTTGTCCCAATATTCTTGTTTCACATCATAAATATGCTCTATCCCTTTGGCAACGAAATATGCCTTGATAGGCTTTCCTTTCCCAAAAAATATCTTGAATGCGTACCAACTCTCCTCGTTGTCTGGTTGTATCATTGTTTATTTTTTTCTATTTTGATCAGGGTGTACTTCTCATTCCCCCGTGTCGTGAAATCATGTTTCAAAACACTTGGCAAGAAAGGGTTGGTTAGTCTATTTCCAATAACGGAAACCTCTAATCACAGACGTACTCCTGATCCAAGAGCATGATAGTCTGCAACCCTTGGAATGATTAGCTGTCCGATTCCTTTGTCCTCAAAATCCTTCCCTCAATCACTCCCGTTCTTCTGAATCTCTATATAAGAGACACAGAA
>JAJWAL010000041.1:0-10220 GCA_021618535.1 Segatella copri
AACTGCTCCTGCTTTTCTGCCGAAACAGCAAATCATTTACTTTCAAGGGGCAAAGTTAAGGAAATTCTGCGAACCAAACAAGTCCATAATGGTTCATAAGTGAAAAAAGATGGTGCGAACCCCTACTTTCTTCACTTCCTTGTAAGTTAGGCTCTGGTAAAACCCGTAGAAAAGAAAATGTGAAAGAGGAATCCACACCATATGACGGTGTAGACTCGCTCAAACAAATTCTCGTTCTTTCTACGTTTCAATTTACCAGATTTCAACCTACAGAACTGAATAGTTTGCTCGTGTCCACAAGATTATCTTGTTTCTCTGCATCATAGCGACTTCAAGCGAGAACTTTACCCTGCCCTGTCACTAATCCAATGGCAAATTTAGTAAAAATCTGATGAACCACCAAACTTTTAACAAGAAATCTTATGGATTCCTCTTATATTTTACTTTTCAGGGACTCCTAACACCTCTTCTTTCTGCATTCATACCTTATTATATAGAGTTATTGCAATTCTGCTGCAAAACTACAATCCGGTTGCGACAAAAACTGACATAGGGAGAAGAAAAGATGAAGAGGGAAGATTAAATTGCAGATGAAATACATTCGGCAGAAAGTCCCATCGCCAGCAAACGTTGTGCTGTTTCTGTGTTGGCCTCATGTTTGCCTTCAACTCTGCCTTCTTCCATACTTCCGGGAAAAGTTGCTGAAAAAGTTTTATGGTTGCATGCAAGCACATGAAGAAGAATACTCAAGTGGTTCAGTCAGCTAACTCAAGTGGTTCAATCAAGCAACTCAAGTAGTTCAGTCAGCGAGTTCAGACGTCTCTGTTAGCTGATGCAGACGTCTCGATAAGCTTACAGATACGTCTCCGTTAGCCTACGCAGTCATATTCGTAACCCGATGCAGTCATATTCGTAACCCGATGCAGCCATATTCGTAACCCGACGCAGCCATATTTGTAACCCGATGCAGCCGTATTCGTGAATAAGTTTTATGTAATCATCTATCATCCATCACGATTTGTATCCATTCTATATCTTAATAGACTAATATTCAGATACTTGAATAGCGTGATAGATACTTCAAAAACGGAAATATCCATCACGCTATCCATCACGATTTGGGGTTATCCCTCACGATTTTATCACTTATTGTCTCGTGGCTATTGTTCATCATGATATGCAATTGAAACGCTCGACATATGAAGTTTTGCAGATTCTAAGCATTTCATTGACGGACTCATGAAATGAACGAATGTGTTTTATGATAAGCGCCATATAGCACGCAGGGATTCCTGCGTGCCAATGGTTAAGCTTCTATCAAATTAGAAGCAGGAATTACATCAAGTCACACTTCTCCCCAGTGTTCTTCTCAACCTTCTCGCCATCTTTCAGGATGCGAGCCTTATAGCCAAACTTCTCAAAACCTTTCTGGAGTTTCTCTGGGGTTGTCTTGTCGGCATTATACTGTACTGTGACTGTCTGGTCCGGCACAGAAGTCTCAATGCTCTTGATTCCCTTCTCAAAGCGAAGGTTGCTCTTGATTTTATTCTCACAAGCCGCACAGTGCATCTGTGGGGTTGTGGTGAACACTACGGTCTTGATGTCCTTGGCAAAGGTTACCATTGCCACCATCATCATTGTGAACATTACTAAAATCTTCTTCATAACTTTTCTATTTGCTTTAATCATTCAACTTTAAACATTTTCAATTAAAAGTGTACTCTCACTCCTGCATAGAACATCCTGCCCTCTACAGGTCCCCAAACCAAGGTTGGCTCGAAATCGCTTCCCCATGGGTTGCTGGCACCATAGATAGGAGTTTTCTGCTTGAAACCTGTCAGGTTCTCGCCTCCCACATAGATACTCCAATGGCGGAACCATCTCGTAACCTGCGCACTCACTTGCCCGAAGCTATGGAAACGAGGAGACCATGACTGGCTTCCATCTGCCAACTGGTAAGGCTCAGGATTTCTGCCTCCACCATTCAACTGCACGGTGGCATCAAATTGCCAAAGGCCAAGTGGAGTCTTATAGGAAGCTGTGAAGAGCGCCTTATACTTGCTGGTCAATGGCTTCTCTTTCAAGGTTTTGCCATAATCGTAGGTACACTTCACATCGTTCAGACGATAAGCCGCTGTTATCTCCAAGCCCTTCAGCAATGGATAAGAGGCATCTATCTGGAAGGTGTGCGAATAAGACTTGCCCATCAAATTATAGATGGAGATAAGCCCCTTGTTGGCATCATAATCCACCACTGCTTGATTCTTGAAGTCGGTATAGTAATACTCAGCGTTCAGTTTCAGTGTCTTGCCAAACATCGGGATGTAGAAAGCGGTACTCATACCATAGTTCCAAGCCTCCTCTTGCTTAAGTCCATCACCCGTAATCTGAAACTCCCTGCCGCTCGCCAAGAGATAGTTGTACTCTGCCAAGCCAAATACCGTGCGATAGCCCTTACCTGCTGACAAGCGGATGCTGATGGCATCAACAGGCGAATACTTCACGTGGAAACGAGGGGTGAAGAAGCTGCCATAAAGCGAACTATGGTCGAAACGGACACCTGCCATCGCTGTCAACTTCGTGCCTAACGTATAGGTGTATTGGGCGTATGCTCCAGGAGTCGTCTCCTTCTCGTTCATTCTCTGCATCTCCGACAAAAGGTAAGGAGAGTCTTCTAGCCCTACTGCCGGTCTTGGAGAAATGTTCACATTGGCGCGCTGTCCCAGGTAATCATGGTTGACGCTCAAACCTACCGACAAATTGTGCTGATGAGTAAAATTGGTCTCAAAAATCAGTGAGCCATAGAGATTCTTCTCATTGAGGTCGTAGAACTTGTTGCCATACTGGGCATCGAGCTGGTGCATCGAAGCCGAGGACATGAAGGCAATATTGGTACCATGCTCATGATTGAGGATGAAGGCATGTTTCATATAACCCTCATAGCGGTTGGTATGGAGCTTGATTCGATAAATATCGTCACTATGAACATGTTCCTCATCCTGCCCACTGGTACGAATCTCCTTTAAAGCCCCAAGTCCACCATGAAAGATGTAGTGCTTGCCTTTATACAGCCAACGGTTCTGTACATTATATTGTTCTCTGCCTGGCATATCATAGAAACCATCGCCATTGTCATCATGGTTTTTGAGGATATTCTCATGATGCAACAATATCTCCGTTGCCCACTTATCCGACAGATGAACGTTGGAATCGGCGTTTGCCTCGATTCGGCTCTTGGTATCGCCAAAGAGGTTTACCTCCACCTGTTGCTCATCCTCAGGCTTCAAGTAATCCACATTGATTTGCCCTGTAATCGACTCATAGCCATTCTTCACCGAAGCACTACCCTTGGATACTTGAATGCCTTTCATCCAAGGTCCCGGCACATAGCCCAAGGCGTAAGGGATGGCTGCACCACGGAAGTTAGGGAGATTCTCGGTGAGCATCTGTACGTAAGTGCCCGAAAGACCGAGGAGTTTGATTTGTCTTGCGCCCGTCGTAGCATCATTATAAGCCACATCCA
Organism: Segatella copri; assembly: GCA_021618535.1. Classification (GTDB taxonomy): domain Bacteria; phylum Bacteroidota; class Bacteroidia; order Bacteroidales; family Bacteroidaceae; genus Prevotella; species Prevotella copri_O. The sequence continues at coordinate 3,524 of JAJWAL010000041.1, forward strand.
CCGATGGATTGGTCGTAAAACTCTCGCCCAGGTTGCAACAAGCCGCCTTGAAGAGCTCATCCTTGTTCACAGCGATGCCATTCACGGCACCAGCCAATCGGGATGTGCCCGACTTACGAGCCACCACCTTCACCTCATGCAAGGTCTCGTCCCTGAAAATGGAATCCTGAGAGGAGGAATCTACAGAGTTATTTTCTACAGAATTATTACATGATGATGACAGAGACACAACCTCTGTCTTACTATTTTTTGCATAAGTCTCAGCACCAATAACCAGCAAGGCACTGAGCAACAGATTTCTTGAATACATAAATATATTTCCTTTTATCCGAATCTTAAATCTTCGCTTCGGATGATTTTACCATTTTTATATATGTATGCAACCCTAAGATTTTACTGATAGGGATAGGCATACGACAATCTTGGCTGCAAAAGTACAAACAAACTTTTGCAACCTATTTGCAAATATGGAAAAATCAAATAATCAGGAAGTTAAGGAGGGCAAGATAAGCCCTTGGAGGCGAATGCGGAACGTTCAGATTCCAATATCTTGCCTTCTGAATGCTACAGATAACAGGACGAGGCAACGTCTGCCAAAGGGCTGGCGCGATGCCTGCAAACACTGGTGCTACATCGAAATCCAAGTGTTGGATAGAGACCGTAGGCGATAGTTTCACCAGCTCCACTTCCATGCAATGTTTGTTCGCCTGTGCGCCCAGCTTGCCTAGGCAACAGTCATGGTGCATGCTACGTTTCACGCAACAGTCAGTCACCATACCCACCATCACCTTGTCATAGTGAAGGCAGTGCATGACGGTAGTACCCACGCTCAAGTAAACCACCATGAGCGAGAGCATCAAAGCCATCAATATGTTGAGCGAACGTTTCATACCTATTTTTTGCACCTTTCTTTTCTCAAGTTGCAAAATTAAGCATTTTCATCAGAACAAGAACTTAATACCCCTATAATTTAATAACCTTTAACGGCTCTTGAATGAGCATGAATGACCCACACTTTCTGTTAATCTTTACTATATTCCTGCGAGAAAACTTGCAGGATAAAGGGAATATGAGTAACTTTGCACACGAATTTCTGAAACTATTGTCTTACAAAGACATAAAATAAGAGAGAAACTATTTTTTAAGGATAATATTGACTCATAAGAACAAATGAAAAAAGGACTATTTGCACTCGCGCTGGGTACCTTTACCTTGGGCATCGCTGAATTCATCATCGAGGGCATCATCACAGACATCGCCCACAACATGAACGTTTCTATCCCAGAAGCAGGACATCTCATCTCCATCTATGCACTCGGCGTCTGCGCCGGAGCTTTCTCATTGATTCTCATGCATAAATACAGACCCAAGAATATCCTGATGTTCCTGGCTTCGCTCATCACCTTCGGAGCTGTCATCGCCTCAGTAGCACCTAACTACTGGCTCTTGCTCTGCGCCCGCTTTATAGAAGGTCTGCCACATGGCGCCTACTTCGGAACGGGTACCATCGTGGCGGTGAAGATTGCCAAAGAGGGTAAGGGAACCAATGCCGTGGCGATGATGTGTGCAGGTATGCCGGTGGCCAATCTGCTGGGTGTGCCGGTGGGAACCTTCCTGAGTCACATGTTCAGTTGGCGAGTACCTTTTGTCAGCTGTATCGTGCTCGGACTCATCACCTTATACATGATTCACAGATGGGTTCCGGATGTAGAAGCGCTGCCCAATAACGGTATGAAGGCACAGTTCCATTTTCTCCGCAACAAGGCTCCGTGGCTCATCATCGCAGCTACCTTCCTGGGCAATGGTGGCATTCTCTGCTGGTTCAGTTATATCTCGCCGCTGCTTCAGATGGAGGGCGGATTCAGCGCAGCCAGCATCTCTCTGCTGATGATTCTTGCAGGCGGCGGAATGGTAGTAGGCAATCAGGTGAGTGCCTTGCTTGCCGACCGCTTCAAGCCGGGCCGCTTTACCTGTTATCTCCAGTTTCTGGCAGCAGCGGCACTTCTGCTCACCTTCTTCCTCGCCCCTTTCGGCTGGGTATCTGTGGTGCTGATGTTCATCTGCTGCGCCTGTCTTTTCGGCATCGGATCGCCTGAGCAATTCCTCATCGTGAAGCATGCCAAGGGTGGCGAAATGCTGGGCGGCTGCTGCATTCAGGGCGCCTTCAATCTGGGTAACGCCATGGGAGCTTTCCTGGGTGGTATTCCTGTTGCGATGGGATTAGGATACAACTTCCCTGCCCTTATCGGTGTGCCGATGGCATTGGCAGGAGCCATCTGTCTGCTGATTTTCCATAAGAAATATGAATAAAAATGCGATAATCCGAAATAAATCACTATCTTTGCAGAAGATTTCAAATAAACAAAGAAACATGATGAAACTTAACAAGACTTTCCTTACCCTGGGCTTGGCCGCAACACTCCTGCAGATGCCAGCCTCATCGTTCGCACAGACTGCGGGCGGTAACCGTCAGAATCCTCTTTTAACAAAGAGCAGTCTTCCATTCGGTGCTCCTGACTTCAGCAAGATTCAGGAGAGCGACTACCTGCCAGCCATCGAAGCGGCTATCAGGGAGCAGCGTGCCAACATCCAGAAGATTGTAAACAACAAGAAGAAGCCTAACTTCCAGAACACCATCCTCGCCTATGAGGAGAGCGGTGCGCTGCTCGAAAAGGTGACTAACATCTTCTTTGGTCTCACCAGTGCCCACAAAACTCCGGGCATCGCCGAAACCGAAAAGAAGGCTACCCCATTGCTGACCGAACTCGACAATGAGATTTCGTTCAACAAGAAACTCTTCGAGCGCATCAAGTATGTTTACGATAATGAATATAAGAAACTCAAGGGCGAAGACAAGCGCCTTACTGAGGTTATCTATAAGAGTTTTGTACGCTCAGGCGCCCTCCTTTCTGCCGAGAAGATGGAGCGCATGAAGCAGATCAACTCCCGCATCTCTGAGTTACAGCAGGAGTGGGGCAATCTTCTTCCTGCCGCTACCAACAACGCCGTGGTTTGGGTAAACAGCAAGGAAGAGCTCGCCGGATTGAGCGATGCAGACATTGCACAATGCAAGAAAGATGCAGAGAGCCGCGGAGGCAAGGCACCTTACTGCATCGTCATCATCAACACCACCCAGCAGCCTATCCTCACCAATCTCCAGAACCGCGAACTGCGCAAGAAGGTGTATATGGCAAGCATCCACCGTGCCGATGGTACTAACCCAAAATTCAACACCTTCCCTATCGTAACCGAGATTGCCAAGTTGCGTGCCGAGAAGGGCAAGCTGATGGGATATGACAACTATGCCGACTATTCGCTCGAAAAGACGATGGCTAAGAACAGCAAGAATGTGGATGATTTCCTGAAGCAGCTCATCAAGGAATATGCTCCTAAGGCTGATGCTGAAACCAAGGCGATAGAAGCGTATGCACAGAAGACTGAAGGCAAGGACTTCAAGCTGCAGCCATACGACCGCTTCTATTATTCTGCGAAGATGAAGAAGGAGATGCTCAACATTACCGATGATGAGATTAAGCCATACTTCAACATCGACAGCGTACAGGTGAACGGTGTGTTCTATGCCGCCCATCGTGTTTACGGACTGAACTTCAAGCAGCGCAAGGATATCCCAACCTATCACCCAGACATGAAGGTATTCGAGGTGAGCGACAAGAACGGCAAGCCAATCGCCCTCTTCTACAGCGATTACTTCCGCCGTCCTACCAAGCGTGGCGGTGCATGGATGAGCGCCTTTGCCAAACAGAGCAAGCAGCGCGGCCAGTTGCCTATTATATATAATGTATGCAACAACGCCAAGGCACCGGAGGGTCAGCCATCTCTCATCACATGGGATGAGGTTACTACCCTGTTCCATGAGTTCGGTCATGCGCTTCACGGAATCCTTTCCGACTGCAAGTACAATACCCTTTCAGGAACAGCCGTTGCCCGTGATTTCGTAGAGATGCCATCCCAGTTTAACGAATCGTTTGCTTCTATTCCGGAGATATTCGACCATTACGCCCGTCATACCGAGACCGGTGCTGCGATGCCAGCCGATCTGAAAGAGCGCATGCTGAAGAGCATCAGCTTCCAGACCGCTTATTCACTGGGCGAGAATCTGGCTGCTACCTGTCTTGACCTTGCATGGCACAAGATTAGCGAGGATGAGGTGCCATCACCTTATATGGCAGGTGCCTTCGAGAAGGAAGAGCTCCACAACATCGGTTTGCTCAACACCCAGATTCCTCCTCGCTACAGCACATCATACTTCAACCATGTATGGGGCGGCGGTTATGCAGCAGGCTATTACAGCTATCTCTGGACAGAGGTGCTGGCTGTGAACATCGCCGACTACTTTGCAAAGCATGGTGCCTTAGATCCAGCCGTTGGTCAGGCATTCCGCGATAAGATTCTGAGCCGTGGCAACACCAAGGACCAGATGGAAATGTTTACCGACTTTACAGGTATGGAGAAGCCTGATGCTTCCGGATTCCTGAAAGCAAGAGGTTTATAATGCATAAAATTACGATATGAAACAGGTAGAGGGTGTGTCATAAGTTAATGACACACCCTCTTTCTTTATCCTTTAATAGCCTGAGGTGTCCAGCTCTTCAGGAATCTGAGCACCTTTTCTTCGTTATATCCCTTCCCCTCTTCCAGGAAACTGGAATCCTGGATATGGAGAACCTTTCCGGTTTCATCAAGCACCACAAAGACCGGAAATCCGAAACGCTGAGGATTGTTCAGTCGCTTCATCAGCTGCTCAGCCTTCTTCACCGCCGCATCACCGGCAGTTTTTCTGCGATTGTAGTTCACATGAATATATTCAAAATGATCATTCACCATCTTGTTGACCGCAGCATTCTTCTCTACAAAATCGGCAAACTTCAAGCACCATGGGCACCAGTTACCACCTACCTGACAGATAACAAACTTGCCATTCTTCTTGGCTTTAGCCAAAGCCTCATCAATCTGAGCCATCGGATCGATGCTTTCATTATACACCTTCTTGAGAGCAGTCTGCATCTGAGCAGGTTTCAAAGCTCCAGCCTGGTCGAGCGAATCCAGTTTCTTCATCATCTCCTCCGCCTTCACGGTAGAGAATGCAACCTTACCTTCCGGATTGATCAGATAAGAGGTAGGAATCCATGAGATGTGATAATCCTTGGAAATCTTAGTTTCCTTCCATTTCTTAAACTCACTGTATTGCAACCAGCTATACTGATTATCGCCCAGATATTTCTTCATCTTAGCCTCATCGGTATCAAAAGAAACACCCACTACCTGGATCTTGGTATTGTATTTGTCATAGATAGCCTTCACCATCGGCATGTCTCTTCTGCAGTCTGGACACCAGGAAGCCCAGAAATCGAGCACGGTCCAGACACCCGGAACCGTCTTTCCGTCTTTATCCTTCTGAGTCTTCTTATCTGAAAGCTGGAAGATTTTCTTACCCGTCTTACTGTCAGTAATCGTGAAGTCGGGAGCCTCGGTGCCTGCTGGCAGCAAGTCAAGCGATGTCTGTGCTCTACCGACGACAGTCGTCATCAGGAGCAAAAAGAATAATAGTTTCTTCATACAATTTTTCTGTTTATGTCTGTTACTTCAAATATATATACTTCAACCTACAAAATTACATCATTTTCCAGTATCAAGTCCATAAAGCAAGATTTTATTACAGAAAATTAACCATAAAAGACTAGAACTGATAATAAATGAACGGCTGTACACTCTCCTGGGAAACCTCAACTACCATCTGCAGACAGATGATGAAAAGCAGCAGTTTAGCCATCCAAGGCAGGAGGATGAACCGCGCCTGAAGACGGTGATACTGGCGCTCGGTAAAGAGATAGCTCAGCATGACACCGATGATGCAAAGCGTCCAGGCAGGACGGGCATGGAAGAAAGGCACCAGATAATCGATACTGAAATCATTTGCCACCTTATCATACATCTTCCCCAACACGCCCAAATCCTTGGCACGGAAGAAAGACCACGCAAAGCATATATATAAATAGGTGATGAGCCAGCTGAGGGAATTGCCAGCCAGCGTACGGGGAATGCTTATGTCCAACTGACGGCTGAAGAACTTATGCACCACAAGTCCGAAACCATGAAGAGCACCCCAGATGACGAACATCCAGGAAGAGCCATGCCACAAACCTGCCACCAGCATGGTGAGGAAGTTGTTGAAATACATGCGCACCTTTCCCTTCCGGTTTCCGCCCAGCGGAATATACACATAATCGCGGAACCAGAAGGAAAGCGAGATGTGCCAGCGACGCCAGAACTCGGTAACCGAGAGTGAACGGTAAGGGAAATAGAAGTTGTCGGGCAGATAGAAACCCAGGATGGCTGCCACACCGATACTCATATCGCTGTATCCCGAGAAATCGAGGAAAATCTGGACTGGATAGCCGAAGAGCGCTGCCAGATTCTCGAAACCCGAGAAGGTTTGCGGCGCATCAAACACCCAGTTGTTAAACTGTGCAATATAATCGCTCAGCATATTCTTCTTGACCAGTCCCAACATGATGAGGAAGAGTCCCGTCCAAAGCATTCTGCTGGAAGCCTGTTCGTTTCGTTTCAGTCTGGGTATCAGATTGGCGGCACGGGTGATAGGACCCGCCATCAGCAGCGGAAAGAAGGTGAGATAGAAGCAATATTCCAGGAGCGTTACCTCCATGTCAAACTTACG
>JAJWAL010000041.1:10320-23827 GCA_021618535.1 Segatella copri
AGAAGGTGAGATAGAAGCAATATTCCAGGAGCGTTACCTCCATGTCAAACTTACGCTTATAGGTATCTACCGCATAGCTGATAGCCTGGAAGGTATAGAACGAGATACCTACAGGCAGAGCGATAGACTGCAGCGAGAAGTTGGTGCTGAACATCTCGTTGACTACATCGCCAATGATGAAATTGGTATATTTGAAATAGCACAGCAGAGCCAGGTCTACAAGCACCACGAAGGTGAGCAGCGCCTTGCGCGCCTTTCCCTCATGCAGTCTCATTTCCTGGGTTACGGCATAATTGATGCAAGCCGTAAGCGGCAGCATCCACATCACCATTCCGTTCACCTTATAGGCAAAGAAAAGGCTGAAGCAGATGACATACATCATCATAGCTGTGCGCGAATAGCTCTTGAGCAGGATATAAATGGCAAGGAAGAAGATGAAGAGCAGCGCAAACGGAATGCTGCCCATCATCAGCGGAGAATCTGCCTGATAAACAAACAGCCGCTCTATCCAATGCCACAAGGCACTTATTTCGAATGTTGAATAATTCATTTGTCTATTCTGAAGATATTATTTATTGAACTCTTTCTTATATGGAGTCTTTATGGTTTACATGCTTTACCGCTGGAACCGTCTTGTCAGCAGCTGCTGGAGCCGTTTTTCCTGCAGTTGCAGGTTCCTTGGTTGCAGAAGGACTTTCTGTGGTTTCAGGCACAGTTCCCTCAACAGGCATAGAAAGAGAATCCTTCTTCACAGCCGTACTGTCAGCCCTATGTCTGGTTCCAGGAGGCAAGATGGTAATCTGTCTGTATCTGCGGTCACGCTTATCCGGCATTTCCAATCGGAACGGATGCACACAATGTCCGCTATTCATCCATTCAACAATCTTATCCATCCACATGGCAGATGAAGCCATAGTCGGATGCCGGCCGTCTTTCTGGCGTTCGAAGGTAAGTTTGTAGCTAGGATAATAACCTCGTGGTCCCATCACCTCACGGAGGAGTTTGTTATATCCATTATCCTCACACCAGTTTGGCGGACCGATCCATATCGTCGGAATATTGCCAATCTTGCTCAGGATGGCACGGATGCGTTTTTCACATCCCTTCATATCTGCCGTATACAGTTCGTTGCTGCCCAGACATACAAAGACATGGGTAGGTTTGATACGTTGGATATAATGCTGCAGGGTATCGGTAGCAGCCCAGTTTCTGGTGCCCGAACTCACCCAGGTAATACAGGTGAGTTTGTGACCGTTCTTGTTGGCATAATCAGCCAGTCGCAGACCTAGATATTCCGACATCGAGTCGCCGAAGATCAGTACTCGCTGCGCCGCCGTATCCACGGGTTCCTTTATCATGCTGTCAGCCTTTTCCTCTTCAGCAAGCTCTGCCTCGCTTTTACTGGTGAGCGCATCCATTCCAATCTGTTTCAGCGGAATGTTTTCAGCCACTTGCTCTGGAATAAAGGCATAAGCCAGCAATCCTCCAATGGCTATTGCCAGCAGGGCTATCATTTTCCAGGTTTCTTTCATTTTATATCTTTAATGAGTTTTGGTTATTCTTTTTCTTATACATTCGCCCGACATTACAGCTGAAAGGGAGTGAGCACATTGAGCAACTTTCCGAAATCGGCCTTCGAGATGCGCCTTCCTCTCAAGCTGCGCACCTGCGGATAGTCTTCGAAATAGTTCTCCATCGTAGTATACCACTGATGAGAAACCACTTCCCTGACCGTCTTCAGCTGATTTTCGATGCGACGGGCAAAACTCGGATTCACTCTCGAGAGATAATGTCTTCCATCATTCATTTCGATGGCAAGCATCAGATAAATTTGCGGTCCCTTCTTCTCTTTTCTGCTTTTTACGGTTTCGCTTACCTTCCACCCCTTGGTGGATGTCGATACTCTGATATCCCAGCCATACTGGCTGTTGAGCTTATCCATCAGCCCCTTGAACACAACCCCGTGAGCCGAAGTATCTTTCAGTCCCGTATAACCGATGATGTAATGTATCATCTCGTGGAGCAAGACACTCTTTGCCTGCTTGTCGGTCATATCATAATAAGTAGACATGGAGAGTTTGAAATCGTAGAGTTTGGTGCGTCCCCATCTGGAGGCCCGCTTATAGGCAAGTTGCCCCAAGCGAGTCTTGGCATGAGTAAGTCCGAGTTCAGGAACAGGCAGCTTTCCCCCGAAATATTCGTGGTCGAACCGACTGAACCACTCCTCCATCCATTCTATTGTAACAATCATGTATGTATATTTATTCAATAATTATTCAGTTCTGTATATCAGATACTACAAAACGTTTGCAAAGATACAACTTTTTCTTTGTTTCTTTCAATATTTATCGAAAAATGCGTAACTTTGCACGCAAATTTACAACAAAAATGAACAAGACAGCACAGCATATCATAGATATTAAGAATGTGTCGAAAAGATTTGGCGAGAAAACAGCCCTCAACAACATCAATCTCTATGTGAGAAAGGGCGAATTTATGACCATTCTGGGTCCTTCGGGATGCGGAAAAACGACATTATTAAGACTTTTGGCAGGGTTTGAAACCGCCAGCGAAGGCATCATCACCATCGCCGGCAACGATATTACTAACCTTCCTCCTTACAAGCGAAATGTAAACACGGTATTCCAGAAATACGCTCTGTTCCCTCATCTCAACGTTTACGACAATATCGCCTTCGGTCTGAAACTCAAGAACACACCGAAGGAAGAGATTTTGCCGAAGGTAAAACGTGCTCTGAAAATGGTAAACATGAGTGATTATGAATATCGTGATGTCAACTCGCTTTCGGGCGGTCAGCAGCAGCGTATCGCCATCGCCCGTGCCATCGTCAACGAACCGGAAGTTCTTCTCCTGGATGAACCGCTTGCAGCACTCGACCTCAAGATGCGTAAAGACATGCAGCTGGAACTGAAGCAGATGCACGAACGCCTGGGCATTACCTTCGTATACGTTACCCACGACCAGGAAGAAGCCCTCACCCTGAGCAATACCATCGTAGTGATGAGCGAGGGAGAGATACAGCAGATAGGTACACCAACCGATATCTACAACGAACCAGCCAATGCTTTTGTTGCTGACTTTATCGGCGAGAGCAATATTCTCTGCGGAACGATGGTCCACGACTGTCTGGTGAATGTGGCAGGTACTGAACTGCCTTGTGTAGACAAGGGCTTCGGCTGCAACCAGGAAGTGGATGTCGTGATACGTCCTGAGGATATCGAAGTTTCCACCGATACCGCCCACGCCCAGTTTGTGGGCAAGATAACCTCTTCTATCTTCAAGGGAGTACACTACGAGATGCTGGCAGAAACCGAGAAAGGCAACGAATTTCTCATCCAGAACTACAAGCATTTCGAAGTAGGCCAGACGATAGGAATGAGCGTGATACCCGACAATATTCACATCATGAAGAAGGAGCGCATCACCAACACCTTCGATGCAAAGGTAAACGGCGACGGAACGATAGAATTCCTGGGCTGCGAATACCAGATGGAGATTCCGGCAGAAATGAAGGACAAGATTCAGACCGATGAAAACGGAAACGAAACCATCCGGGTGAACGTACCTTTCAACAAGATAGAACTCTTCGACAACGAGAGCGAAGGAACCTTTACAGGCGACATCAGCTTCATTCTCTACAAGGGCGACCACTATCATCTCACCATCGATACCGACTGGGGCGAGAAGCTCTATGTAGATACACAGGATGTATGGGATTTGGGCGACCACGTGGCCATCACCATTCCTCAGGAGAATATTTCGTTTGAATAAAAATTATTAATTCCTAATTATCAATTATAAATTGAACATTATCAAGTTTATCTCTTCGCGACAAAGCTGGTCGATACCTTACGCCATCTTTGCAGCGATATTTGTGGTACTGCCATTGCTTCTCATCGTAGTGTTCGCATTTACCGATGAGAACGGAGCCCTGACGCTCTACAACTTCCAGAAGTTCATGGCACACCCCGAAGCCATCAACACCTTTGTGTATTCGATAGGCATCGCCTTTCTCAACACCCTGCTCTGCATTCTGCTGGGCTATCCGGCCGCCTATATTCTGACACAAACCAGGATGAAGTATGCCAACACCATCGTCATGCTCTTCATTCTGCCGATGTGGGTAAACATCCTGGTGCGCACACTTGCCACCGTGGCCCTCTTCGATTTTGCCGACCTTCAGCTGGGTGAGGGCGCCCTCCTGTTCGGTATGGTCTACAACTTCATCCCATTCATGATTTACCCTATCTACAACACCCTGCAGAAGATGGACCGCAGCTATATCGAAGCAGCCGAAGACCTGGGAGCATCGCCTTGGCAGCAGTTCTTCAAGGTCATCCTGCCCCTCTCCATGCCGGGCGTAGCAAGTGGCATCCTGATGGTATTCATGCCAACCATCTCTACCTTCGCTATCTCCGAACTGCTGACGATGAACAACATCAAGCTCTTCGGTACCACCATCCAGGAGAACATCAACAATTCGATGTGGAACTACGGTGCAGCCCTCTCGCTCATCATGCTCTTCCTCATCGGCGCCTCCACCCTCATCGCAGGTGATGGCAGTAAACAGGAAGGAGGTATCAGATGATGCAGTCATTATTCAGTAAGGATATGATGAAGAAAGTATTCTGCCAAGGCTATCTCTGGTTGCTCCTGCTGCTACTCTACTCCCCTATCTTCATCATCATCATCTTCTCGTTTACCGAAGCCAAGGTGATGGGCAACTGGACGGGTTTCTCGCTGCAGCTCTACAAGAATCTCTTTGCCGAAGGTACACACCATTCGCTCACAGCGGCACTGGTCAATACCGTAACCATCGCCCTGATTACCGCAACCGTATCCACGCTCTTCGGAACCCTGACAGCCATCGGCATCTACAACCTGCGCAACCGCTATGCACGTAATGCCATACAGTTTGTCAACAACATTCCGATACTCAACGGCGACATCATCATCGGTATCTCGCTCTTCCTGCTCTTCATCACGCTGGGCATTCCGCAGGGCTATACTACCGTGGTACTCTCGCATATCACCTTCTGTCTGCCATACGTTATCCTGAGTGTGATGCCAAGACTGAAGCAGATGAATCCGAACCTCTATGAGGCGGCACTCGATCTGGGCGCCTCTCCGATGCAGGCACTTCGCAAGGTCATCATCCCAGAGATATTGCCGGGTATGATTTCCGGTTTCATGCTTGCCATTACGATGAGTATCGATGACTTCGCCGTCACCATCTTCACGATAGGTAACGAAGGTCTGGAAACCCTCTCCACATTCATCTATGCCGATGCAAGAAAGGGAGGACTGACCCCAGAACTTCGTCCGCTGAGTACCATCATCTTCGTACTGGTACTGGTGATGCTGATTATCATCAACAAACGTTCTGAGAAAAATAAGAAGAAATGAGAATGAAGAACAAGATATTTTTAGGAGTCAGTGGAGTAAAAGGAGTTAAGGCCATCGTCTTTCTCTTTCTTTGCCTGCTGATGATTCTGCCGCTCTCTTCCTGTTACAACAAAGAGAACCGTGAGGAGATTCTGAAGGTTTACAACTGGGCTGATTACATAGATGAAGACGTTCTTGCCAACTTCCCGAAATGGTATGAACAGCAGACCGGCAAGAAGATCCGAGTCATCTACCAGACCTTCGACATCAATGAGGTGATGCTTACCAAGATAGAACGAGGTCATGAAGACTACGATGTGGTATGCCCGTCAGAATATATCATCGAGCGCATGCTCCGCAAAGACCTTCTCCTGCCTATCGACACAGCCTTCGGCAAGACGCCCAACTATATCAGCAACGTATCACCATACATTGTTGAGCAGATAGATGCCACCTCCAACAATGGGCGCATCGCCCACCATTATGCCGTGCCTTACATGTGGGGAACCTGTGGCATCTTATATAATAAGGTACACGTACCTATAAAAAATGCACAGACCTGGGGAACATTATGGGACAGAAAATATCAGGGCAAACTCCTGATGAAGGATTCCTACCGCGACTCCTATGGCACCGCCCTCATCTGGGCACATCGTAAAGACCTGGAAGCAGGCAGGGTGACCATACCACAGCTGATGAACGACTATTCACCCGCTGCCGTAGCCACAGTAGAGAAAGAGTTGAAAGCTCTGAAGCCAAACATTGAAGGATGGGAAGCCGACTTCGGCAAGGAGACCATGACCAAAGGCAAAGCCTATCTCAACATGACCTGGAGCGGTGATGCCGTCTGGGCTATTGAAGAAGCCGGAAAAGTGGGTGTAGAACTGGGATATGAAGTACCGAAAGAAGGAAGCAATGTATGGTTCGACGGTTGGGTAATCCCTAAGTATTCACGCAATCCGGAGGCTGCCGCCTATTTCATCAACTATCTCTGTCAGGAAGACGTGGCACTCGCCAATATGGAGACTACAGGATATGTGAGCAGCGTGGCAGGCAAGAAGGTATTAGAAGCTATGAGCGATACTGAGGCTTATCCCCAACCTGTAAATCTGGCCTACTTCTTTGGCGAGGAAGGCAGGAATGCCCATCTCAACCCTATCATGTATCCAGACAGCAGCATAGTAGCCCGATGCGCCATGATTCATGATGCCGGCGATCATACTCCCGAGGTATTGGATATGTGGTCGAAGGTGAAGGGCGACAATCTGGGCGGCGGCATCGTTATCTTCCTGCTGGCCGTAGTCCTTGCCCTCACGGTATTCGTTGCCATCAAGAAGTATGAGCATTACAAGCACAGAAGGCTGTCGAGGAAACATCGCAGAAGACATGTGGTAAAGGTAAAAGGGTAAAAAGGTAAAAAAGTAAAAAGGTAAAAGGGTAAAAAAGTAAAAGGGGAAAAGTGGAGGAAAAACCTATTTTATAGGGAAAAATGAACATTTTTTGAAGGAAAAGAGAAAAAAGTGCCGAAAAAATTTGGTAATATCAAATAAAAGCATTACCTTTGCACTCGCTTTTGAGACATAAAGCTTTTGGGTAGTTACCAGAGTGGCCAAATGGGGCAGACTGTAAATCTGCTGGCTATGCCTTCGGTGGTTCGAATCCATCACTACCCACTTTTCCCAAAAATAACTCAAAAATTTAAGAGTCCGACTTTCGAGAGAGAGCCGGACTTTTTTCTTTCATACAAATCCTGAACAAAAGAAGAAGAGTAATATCACTCTCCTTCTATCTGCGTATTTGGCCAATTCACCAGATATAGCATCTCTGTGGCTCGTGTAAATGCAGTATAGAGCCAGTGGATATAATCGGGAGTAAGCATATCATCCGTCATATAGCCCTGGTCTACATAGACATGCGACCACTGTCCGCCCTGCGCTTTATGACAGGTAACGGCATAGGCAAACTTCACTTGCAGAGCATTGAAATACGGGTCTTGCCGGATTGCCTTCATACGGTCTGCCTTCAGTGGTATGTCCTGATAATCTTCCTCTATCTGACGGAAAAGCTGCTCTTGCTGATCATGGGTCAAAGCTGGAGCCTCACTCGTCAAAGTGTCCAGTAATACCGTAGCCTCCAGTTCATAATTGTCATAATCGGGGAATTTCAACAGAAGGGTGGCAAAATGGAAACCATAGAGGTCGATGCGACGGCTCACCTTCATCACCTTCGCCCTATCTCCATTAGCCAGGAAAGCAGGAAGTTCGTTACTTTGAACTTTGAGATTTGAACTTTGAACTTTATGATTAGTTAAACTATTAAATTGGCTTTCCCTTCGGCCGCCGAACGCAGTTTCTTCACTCTTCACTCTTCGTTCTTCACTTAATTCCCTTTCCTTTATTTTCTTTCTTTCTTCCTCCATCCAATAATAATTGTTCTTCACAATCATCAGCATGTCGCCATTCTCCAGTTCCTCTTCCCTATCAAGCACCATGTTGCGGATGCCCTGGTTGAAGATGTTGGCGCGCTTGTTGCTACGAGTCACCACAATGGTATCGTCCAGTCCAACCTGATGATAACTGTCGCCAAGAGCCTCGATGAGTTCTGCGCCCGGCATCTCCCTGATATCCGAGAAACCGGAGAAACGGATTTTAGGCAGTTGGGTAATGTCATCGTGGGTAATCATCTGACGGATGCGGGTAGCGTTAAAGAGAATACCCGACTGCTGACTCTGGCGGACTACCTCGTTCAAATCGCACTCATAAACCGACAGTCCATATCCCTGAAGCATTGCAGCAGAAAGAGCTGGTGATTCTTCCTCACCAACAGGAGGCAACTGTGCCTTATCGCCAATCAGCAAAAGCCGGTCGTTACGTCCCTGATACACAAAATGAATCAGATCATCTAGCAGACAACCGCTGCCAAAGGTGGTTCCGCCCAATCCCAGATTGGCAATCATCGAAGCCTCATCTACCATAAAAAGCGTATCAGTATAGAGATTATCATTGAGATTGAACTGTCCATCCACTCCGGCAAACGCCTTTTCGCGATAGATGCGGCGATGAATGGTATAGGCAGGCATCCCGCTGTTCAGAGAGAAGACCTTAGCCGCCCTACCCGTAGGGGCAAGGAGCATCACCTTCTGGCGAACAGCACGGAGCGTACGGACGATAGCACCCGAAAGCGATGTCTTACCGGTACCCGCACTACCCCGGAGAATCATCACAGCATGAGGATTACTATCCGTCATAAACTGCACGAAAACATCGAGCGCCTGAGTCTGTTCTGGGGTTGGCGGAAAGCCAAATTGCTGTAATATCTGATATTTTAACTCTTCAATGTTCATATTTCGAAAACTTTTAGTATCTTTGCAGAAAATTTACTGCACCTATTTGCTGTGCAAAAGTAATAATACTTTTTGAAATGAGAAAAAGAATAAAGAATAATTATATTTTGGGAGCATGCGTCATCATCATGATGCTACTCTGTATTCTGAGTGTGAGCCAGCCCATCCGCTTCCAGAAAGCCATGGCTAGCAGAGAAGCAGAGGTGAAGGAGAAACTGATGCAGATACGTCAGGCTGAAGAGAAATACAAGGCGAAACATGGCGTATATACAGGCGATTTCCAGACACTGGTAAAAGGCAAGTTCTTACAGGAAGATGCCCAATACATTCCCTATGCCGACGGTAAGAAGTTCACACTCGCTGCCACAGTTATCGTAGGAAAAAGCGGTAAGCAGATTCCGGTGATGGAATGTGGGGCAGGTTATGAAACCTTCCTCGACGGACTCGATGAAGGTTCCATCCAGCAGAAGATAGAGGAGGCCAACTATGCCGGCAACTATCCCGGACTCAAGATAGGCGATTTAACGACAGATAATAACAACGCAGGTAATTGGTAACAGATATGCAAATAAAAGGTAACAACATTCAGCAAGCACGACTCACCATCCGCGTGAGCAGAAACACCCTCAGTTTTTCGGTAGTTGACCGTGAAGCTGAGCATCAGCTCATCTATGAACCTTATACAGTAAAGAGTGGTGTTTCGATGGCAGCCAACTTGCGTCAGGCTTTCAAGGAGAGTACTCTCCTGCAGCGGGGATACCAGAAGGTACGCGTATATCTCGATTCGCCTATCCTGCTGGTTCCTATCGAAGAATTTCATGAAGAGGATATCGATGTGCTCTATCAGCATGCTTTCAACAGTCATAGCAGCGATGCCATTCTCTACAGAGTACAGCCGGAACTGAATGCGGTAGCGGTATTCCCTATCAACAAGGATTTGAAAATGGTGGTAGAAGACAACTTCAAGGATGTCCGCTTCACACCTATCATGCAACCGATGTGGCATTATCTGCATCATCGCAGTTTCACCGGCATTCACCGCAAGCTCTATGTTTATTTCCACGACAAGAAGCTGGACGTTTTCGGTTTCGAGAAGAACCGTTTCAAATTCTTCAACTCGTTTAATGCCGAGCATGCCAAGGATGCCCTCTATTTCATTCTCTATGTATGGAAGCAGTTGGGATTCAACCAGATGCAGGATGAGTTGCATGTATCGGGCAATGTGCCGGATAAGGACTGGTTCCTCTACAACACGAAACTCTATATCAAGAAGACCTTCATTCTGAATCCAGCCGCCGAATTCAACCGTGCGCCCATCACAGAGATTAAAGGTCTGCCATTTGATTTGATGGCACTGTACTTAAGTAAGTAAGACAAGAGTTGATAGTTAAAAGTTGATAGTTAAGAATTCAACAGAATAGCTTATCATAAAGTTCAATGTTCAACATTCAAAGTTCAAAGTAAATATGAGAATCATAACAGGACTATATAAGGGACGCCATTTCGACATTCCACGTTCGTTTAAGGCGCGTCCGACAACAGATTTTGCAAAGGAGAACATCTTTAATGTGCTGCAGGGATATATTGATTTCGAAGATACCTCTGCCCTCGACCTTTTTGCCGGTACGGGCAGCATTTCGCTCGAACTGGTATCACGAGGCTGCAACCGGGTTATCAGCGTAGAAGCAGACCGCGACCATGCCAACTTCATTCGCCAATGCTTCCAGAAGTTAGGCGAAGACAAGGACATCCTGATTCGTGGCGATGTGTTCCGCTTTCTGAAGAGTTGCAAACAGAAATTTGATTTCATCTTCGCCGACCCTCCATATGCCCTCAAGGAGTTGCCAGAGATTCCAGACCTCGTATTGAATGGTGAACTATTGAACGAAGACGGAGTCTTCGTGTTTGAGCATGGCAAGAACTATGACTTCTCCGACCATCCTCGCTTCGTGGAGCACAGAAGCTACGGAAGCGTCAACTTCTCGATATTCAAGTAAACGGCTATCGGTTCGTCGGACTTACATCGGACCTGCATCGGACCTGCTTTGGAATTTTCTTGAGTTTTTAGCACAAACTAGCATTTCTCAGGAATTTCAGTGGAGTCATGCCGTATTTCTTCGTAAAGAGACGATAGAGCGAGGTAGAGGAGATGAAAGTGCATTCTTTCAATAGCTCTTCCACACTGGCATATTTACCCGAAAGCAAAAGCTCAGCCACATACTCTATGCGCAGGTCGTTGATATACTCACTGAAGGTCTTACCAGTGTATTGACGAAACAGACCTGCGAATTTGTTGGCAGGGATATTGAACTCGTCCATGAGCGTCTTGCGAGAGAAGGTGTTGTCGAGGAAGAACTTTTGGTCTATGATTTTCCCTTTGATCTGCTCGAATAGGAGCAGGTCAGGATTATCATCTTCACTCAACACAACATTGCTTGGCAATGAGCTACGATTCTGTCTCTCCAATTCCTCCTTATATTTCATTGCCTCTTTCACATTGGCAACCAAGGAGATGTTCTTCTTTCGGATGATATGGTTGTTGTAAGCCAACACACTACCTATGATAACCACTGCCACCAAGAAGCCTATGACAATCACAAGTCCCCAACGCTGATAGGCGATTTGCGCCTCTTTCTCCTTGACATCATAGATAAGTGACAGTTCCTGCGAAGAGCTGCGCAATTCCCTGATGCGCAGACTGTCTCTCAACACCCCAAGTCGCTCAAAATAACTCGCCGCCTTGTCGTATTGCCCCAGTCCTCGATATGCCATGCCATAGAATTTTAAGGTGGAAGACATGTAGAGATTGATGGTATCAGCTTTGTCCTCCATCTCTTGCTCACGCTGCTTGCACATCGCCACAATTTCATGATAGCGATGCTGGTCGAAGAGATATGGTACAATCAGGTAGGCATATCGGCGATTGATGCGTCCCATCTTCTTGAATTCTTGATAGGCATCGTCAGCTTCCTTTCCATGTCCCAACTTAGAGCATACCACTGCACGATGAGCAAGCCACTTACATTTTTCTTGCTCATAGAGTCCCTCCATCTCTGTCTCACCAGGAGTCTTTGCATTCAAATACTTCTTTAATTTGGCTAATACCTGCAGGGCATCCTCATACCGTTTGTCTCGCTCATAACAGATGAGCAGGTCGTTGCAGTCGGCACGCAGGTTGTCGTACTTGTGGTCGTAATGCGACCGCTCCATCATGTCCAAGGCTTGCAACATATAGGCATAGCCTCGCTCTTTGGTACCTTGCTCATGTAGACTCTTGCCTAGATAGAACAAGGCTATCGACTCCATTCCCTTGTCGCCTACTTGCTTAGCATCACGCATCAAGAGCCTCACCGTCTCAGCCTTCCGTTCTTCATCATACAAACCATCGTAGCAAGAAATCAAACGGTGCAGTAGTTTCATCGTCTTCTGCATATCTTGTTTCACGGGCTTGTCGGCAAGGGCATTCTTATAGAAACGAGTAGCCATGATGAAACGACCTGTATTATAATACAAGTCCCCCTCGGCGATATCGAGTTCGTAGGCAGATTGCTTGCCTTGCTTGCGCAATTCCGCCATGATTTTCTCTGCCAACAGAGTGTTGGAAAAGGTATATTCGTATACCTTGTCTTCTGTCAACATACTATCTGGCAAAACAGAATTGCCGGCGAACACAGTCATTGTCCACCAGCCAAAAAGAAGTAAACAAAAATATTTTTTCATCGTTCTATGCTAAAACTTTTTTCGTTATACGGTGTCATAAAAGTGATACAAAAGTACTAATTTTATCTGAATTACAGGGATAAAATGATACTTTTGGTAATATTTGGGCAAGAATATGAAGATTTGGGAAGGAAATGAACAATCGGGAATGGAGAATGAATAAACGAAAGGCGCAATTTCCAAAAATATCATCCTTTAGTTATATCTTTGCAAACAACAAGACAATCACTTTAGAAATTACTTCATAATAATATAACTAAAGGAACGTAACGATGAACAAGAAACTATTTCGACAAGGCTTGGCTACGCACTTGCCTTTTATGATGGTAGCAGCCGCTATCTTCATCGTGGGTTGCTCCCAGCAAGAGAGAGAAGCTTCCTCCTTACATGAGGGACATGGGTATGCCGACCTCGGCTTACCTTCTGGCACCATGTGGGCTACTGTGAACCTCGGTGGAGAGGAAGACTCTCTGGCGACCGATTATTATTCTTGGGGAGAGACCGAGACCAAGATGCTCTACTGCATGAACAGCTATCAGTGGGCAGAGGGCTACCCCAATGCTCATGAAAACATTCTTGAAAAGGATGATGTGGCTCATGTGAAATGGGGAGGCAAGTGGCGACTGCCTACCAAGGAGGAGTTTGCCGAATTAGAGGATACCATCCATAACACAACTTGGATACCAAGCCCTATCAAAGGGCGAGTGAGTTGGATTGTCAAGAGCAAACGCAATAATCAGAGCATCCGTCTCACAGCTTTTGGGTACAAGAAAGGCAAGTTGGAGCAAGACTCCATCGGTTTCTATCTGGGTGCCACGATAGGAACAAGCATCAAGAACACCTTTGCCTGCATGGGCTTCTCCAAGGACACCATCAACATGGGAGAAGCTGGCAGATACTTCGGCTATAGCGTGCGCCCAGTGTTCAGATAAACCTTCCTTAGCATTCACAAATACAAGTGGACAACACACATTTCATATATAATATACTGAAGTTTCGCAAGTGAATAAATATCAACTTGCTTGTTTATAAATATAC
>JAJWAL010000042.1:0-23448 GCA_021618535.1 Segatella copri
GTATATAATGGTTTATAAAAATGAGACTTTTCTGTTTATTTTACAAAGAAGTATCATAGAAGTATCATAAATTCAATAGAAGTATCATAAAATTCAGGTAAGTTGCTTGCAAAAAAGCCTTTTTTGAGGATTTATGTCTAGAAATACAGGCACAAAAACTAAGAAATGTCTAGTATTTCCGTTTTATAAAACTGATAGTGTGTTTACCTTTCTAGTTTATAAAGTATGCCAATATTAACCAGGAATAAGATGGAAAACAGATAACTGTAGTTAGGAAAGTAAGCACATTGGCTGGTCTCTTAGTGCCCGTCACACGGTCACTAAGGGATCAAGTGACGGGCATCGATAGACCAAGTGTTGGGTACTCATTGCCCGTACTGCGGGCATTGAATGCCCGTTTCATGGGGTGATTTTTGGGCACTAATTTGAGCAAGCAAATTGTAGTTTTTCTATATTTAGTTGACTATAATTTCGTGTTTTTTTATGATGCATCATGGTGATTTAATGATACTTCTATTGAAATCATGATACTTCTATGATACTTCTTTGTAAATATATTTGGAAGTATCATTTTGTAATCCGTTATGTATCAGTGATATACTTGTAAATAATGATACTTTGAGACTTTTTTCAAGAAAAAATGTTTATGTGTGAGTATAAAGGAATGGGTGAATCTGCGTCATTTGTAAGCGACTCCTCGCATCATTTTCCTGAAAAATGATAGTAAGTTAGAAAATAATCTCTTGAAAGCTTGCCAGTCTCATTTCTTTTTCTTATTTTTGTATCCATAAATATCAGTATATTGAAGGTAAAGGCTGATATATGGGATAAATATCATTATAATGATAGATAAATTAATAGAAGATTATGGCTGATTTATATGAATATTCTACTCCTGAGTTGGTACGTTTACTGGGAGTAAGATTCAAGGAATATAGAATGAGATGCAATCTCACCCAGAAAGAGGTTGCCGAGCTTACTGGGCTTGGCTTGACCACCATCCACAAGTTTGAGAATGGTACAGCGGGCAATCTTTCGCTTTCCACTTTTCTCCTCTTGCTGAAGGTGGTGGGTCAGATTGATGCCATCAATGATGTGCTTCCAGAACTTCCTCCATCACCTTATCTGATGAGAAAGGATGAGAAAAAGGCACAGAGAATACGTCATACTAAATAATAACTGGTTATGGTAAATATGTTGGGAATAACAGCCGTCTCTTTGATGATAGCTTTGCCATGAGCTTTATTAATTATGGGAATAAAATCATCCATTGTGCAATGTACTTTTTGTATATCAGCTATATCAACGAATCAACAAACTTTGCTGAAAGCCTAAGTGGTAGTGGCGATACTAAGGATTGGGGACATGAGAAGGATGAAGATAAGATAGAATGGATAAGACGATGTTTGCGACAGGCAACGAAGATGGTGAAGCCAATGAAGAGGAAAGGCTTGAGTAGATAAAATATTAAGGGAGGAGCGCATTCTAACACGCCCCTCCCTAATTATTTTACAACTCGCAATAATCTTGCGAATCACTATTCTTAGTAACGACATGAATAGTGAGACGAGTGTGAGCTATGCGAGTTGTGATAACTGTGTAAAGAATTAGAACTGTGCGAATAGTGACCCGTAAGAGAATTTATATAGGTTTCTCACATCTAATCGAAAACGCGAATAATGTTACCAAACAAAATACACATCACTTCTTCTTTTACAATAAGCAACAGCCACATCACGTGCCGCTTTTATTCTAGTTTTTTCAAGATCTGTCTCACGTTGTGATTGTCTTTCGATGAGTTCAACTGCCCGCCGAGCTTCTGCATCTTTAGTTTGCTTGATTTGCGTGCATAGTTGTTTGGCTTCAGTAGCACAAGAGCTTGTCATATCTATTTGTTGTAGATATTCGACTGCCGCATCAAAATTACCATTAGAGAATTCTGCCCGAGCTTTCTGAATGACATTATTGCATTCCTGCGTTTGGTATTGACGATAAATTGTAGTTATCTCGTTATTGACTTTTGTGTAACCAGAGATTGTCGCTGGACAAGAAAACAACAGAGCCAGTCCTTCACCATATTGTTGAATATTGGCGAAAGTGCGAGCACGTGATATAACAGAATTAAGATTATGCTGATAGTAATCTATGATTTTGTCTTTTGCCTTATTTACAAAGTCTGTTAGACGTTTGTCTTGGGCGGACAATTTAGAAATGGCATTTTTTATTGCGTCATCATCAGAGAATCCTTCTCCACGTACTGTAACGACACAACTTGCAAAAGTTGTACTTGTGGCAAGATTGGTACAGACAAAATTGAATTGTATGTCGCTTGTATGTATATTCCTCATACCGCCTTCAACAACTTGTTTATTAACGAAACTAATCTCTGGCTTTATGGCAATGGTACTTACTTCGGCTGTTTCAACTCCACTTTCTGTCATGGCTGGCAAGAACTTGCTCCTTAGCATCTTTGCAGTATTATCACTTAATTGACAATTACCAACAGAAAGTGCGAAAGCTATTTCTATTCCTTGTGCGAAAATAGTTGCATAAGAGGTCAGCAAGATTATCATTGTAAGCAATACTTTTCTCATAATCCACCCTCCTGTTATTTAATGGTTACAATCAGCATATTGTTGCTTGTAGTTCTCTCAATCTTGATTCCAAGATTCTTGAAAAATGTCAGCAGCTTCAATCCAAACTTATTGATATTATATGTTCTTCCGTTCTCGTCTTTTAGCGGTATGCGAATATCGTCGAAGAGCATCTGCTTGTCGGTTGTTCCCTGGATATGGTAATTGCCTTTATAAGCATTTTCTTCTACCCACATTTCTAATGCATCGGACAAAGCAAGACCGTCAGCGCCAACCTCTTGCGACATAGAGCGAGATGATGTCTCGTCAATGCCGACTGTTACCGCTATGGATTGTCCGTTTTCAGCTATGTCCATCAGTTTTTCCTGCATGGTGTTCAAGAATTTGTCCATCCCTATCTCAACAGCTCTTGATGTAAGTTTACCATAGTCATCGGTGTAAAACTTACCACTTTCGCACACAGCATTGGAAAGCGAATTTGCAGTAGATGTTTCATAACCAGACAGGATTACTTTCATGGCATTGCCGGAAGGAGATTCCAACAGGCTTATTTCCGCTTCGACATAAACATCTGCACCAGACTGTTGTATAATCATAGTCTTGACATCCTGTTGTTGGGTATTGCCTAATGCGGTTGCTTTTGACAAGGCTTTTAACTTGGCAAAAAAATCAACTGTTGTATACCCCCTTTGGTCGAATGCTTCCTTTATCTTGGTCAAGGCAATACGCTTATTCACGTCATTCTCCAAAACGGTACGTATGTCTTCACCTTGCGTTGTATATGGTATGACCATAATCTTTGGTCGTGCCGTAGGTAAAGGAGTAACTTGAGACTCTATGCTTTGTGCCCATGTGCAGCAGAACGCACACAGCCCCAATAGTATTGTTACAATTTTTTTCATACTCATTTCTTGATAATTAGGTTACAACGAATTAAATTGTGAGAAGCTTTACTATTTTCAATAGCTGTAATGATTTTGCTTGACACGCTGCATTCGGCGAATGACTCTCCTGATAGTTTTTTCACCTTGGCCTTCCCGAGTTCTGACGGATACGGTTTGCCCTCAAGCATCTCTACTGATTCTATCGTAAACATATCGCCGACCTTGATTCCGGCTTCCTTGCCAACATTGAGAAGTATCGTGCTTTTACCTATCGTCTTCAAGACTTTTCCTTTGACAGGAAAATTGATACGGAAATATTCGTAGATATCGGACTGTAAGCTTTGCATGGCTACAGTAACGGCACTCTCTGGCGACAGCATTTCCTTACTGCATTTTCCATCAAAACTCTGCGCCTCATTGCTTACGCCTGTCTCTACGTCAACAACTTTCAACTGAAATGCTACACTCGCTTTATAGCCACGTGTGCTTCCGTCACCGTTCTTCATGCGATAAACTGGAATCTTGACAATATGACCTGTTACCAATTGCTCGGCAGCAACAGCCGCACCTTGTTCTGCAAGATTATGGCTGTCGAGAAAAGCCTCGCTCTTCTGTAGTTCAAGCTCATCCATTACTTTATCGCGACTTGTTCTGTCAACAACAACAAAACGGTGAGTGTTAGTCAACATTTCCACAACTTTCTCTGTTATAAGTCCTGTGTACGGACTCTCTTCATCGCAGGTAAACTGAGTTACGCCTATGACAGGGCGGTCATCGGCTGCTAAGGAAACTTGCGTATACCCACAAAGGATACACGCAAGTATGACCGCATATAAAATACGAAAATTTCCCATTACAGATTCTTTGCAGTTTTTGCTGTTTCAATCATCTGCTTGATGGCAGCGACCTTTGCCTTTGATTCTTCAAGCAAGACTGGGTAAGCATCTTTTGTAAAGGCGAGAGCTGATGCTATCTTAGCTACTTTCATTGGATTTTTGTTAGTAGAAGATGCCTTGGTTGCAGCTTCTGCACCTTTCCCCGCCTCAGCGATAGAAACACCTTCTGCAGTTAGAGTTGTGCCTAATGCGACAAGTTCCTCTACGGTAGGCTTCTTGATGGTTACGTCTGTAACACCATCCTTTGTTTCGCCAATCTGACGATAATAAAGGTCTTGAAGTAAAGCTGATGATGCTGCGGAACTGATGGCTGCATTGTAAACTCCCTGTACATAGGAGTCAACATCTGCAATTCCTGTTTGCTTTGGCTGTTTAGAGCAAAGTTTCTCCAATTTTGCACAACGGTCAATACTAGCCTTAATGTCCTCTTTGGACTGACCGAAACAGAAAGATACCGACATTGCGAGCAATGCTGCGGTAACGAATAAAAATCTTTTCATCTTGTATTATTATTAAGATGGCTGCCTGGCTACCACAGCAGGGTTATTTTTTTATTGGTGGATATACAAAATAAAAAACGTGGAGCCAGTCTGTCACTCGTTCCACGATTCGTAGGCCTTCGCATTGCCCTGTCAGTCCGAAAACGAGCAACGCCGAAAGCCCCACGTATGTGTAAATATATAAATACCCTTTTTGCAACGAATGCGAAATGCAACCGAAGCCAATGAGGGCTGTATACAATACACCCATGAGACGTTCCTTGTTGCTTTGTTCTTGACTGACAAATGAGTTTGCGAAGTTCACGAATCGTCAAAACCAAAGCGTCAGATACGCCTTTTATTATGTATATGTCTGCCCAACCTCTGCCCCTCGAGGCTTTCGGTATGGGTATAGACGTTACAAAGGTAACATTTTTATCTCATATTCTTTCTTTTTTTATAGACAAAATGTGTTTTTATGGTCTGATTTAACACTATTAAATACAAATATATCAAAGGAATCTACTTTTGCGTGAATTTTCTTGCTCAAAAGTTTGTATAATCAATAATTACTCGTATCTTTGCAGCAACAGAATCCGCCAAGCCTCTCAACGATGCTCAAATGTGCGGGTCGTTTTTTAAGGCCGTTACCGCCCCGTTTCAAGCATGTTTTGTTGAATTGCGGTTCTATTTTTGCTGTGATATATTGTTAATAATCAGAAAAATGCTTGTTTTCTGAAATATTATCTGTATCTTTGTACATTAATTATTAAGAGTAAGATTATGGCTTCAAAGAGATATCCTTTGGGAATACAAACGTTCTCCGAAATCGTGAAGGGGAATTACTTCTATGCTGACAAGACGGCTATCGTCTATCAGTTGGCTCATTATGCCAAGTTTCATTTTCTGAGTCGCCCACGTCGATTCGGAAAATCCTTGTTTGTATCTACCCTCCAGGCTTATTTCGAGGGTAAGAAAGAACTGTTTAAGGGCCTTGCCATCGAACAGATGGAGAAGGAATGGACGGCATATCCTGTCATCCACCTGGATCTGAGCTGTGGTAAGTATTATAGTTTGGAGAATACATATTCAATTCTAAACGGAATACTAGAAGTGGAAGAGAAAAAATATGGTTTAAAAGTTAATCCAATAGATGAGAAGTCTTTTGGAGGTCGTCTTAAGAACATCTTGCTTGCAGCAGCTGCTCAAACAGGTAAACAAGCAGTCGTTCTCATCGATGAATATGATGCTCCAATGCATGATTCTGTCAGTGACGAAGACTTACAGAAGACCATCCGCAACATCATGAGAGATTTCTTCAGCCCCTTGAAGCAGCAAGAGGGAAACATCCGCTTTGTATTCATCACAGGTATTTCCAAGTTTAGTCAGCTCAGCATCTTTAGCGAGTTGAACAATCTCAAGATTCTCACGTTGAAGGATGAATACAGTAGCTGTTGTGGTATTACCAAGAGTGAATTGACTCAGTATTTCCGTGAGGGAATCGAGGAGATGGCTGAGCATAATGGGCTTACTTATGAGGAGACCTTGCAGCAACTCAAGCAGCATTATGATGGCTACCACTTCAGTATCAATAGCGAGGATATCTTCAATCCTTACAGCATTATCAATGCTTTGGATGATAAGGAGTTTAATAGCTATTGGTTTACATCTGGTACGCCTACTTTCCTGATAGAACTGATGCAGCAGAAGAATTTGGATATGATGGACTTAAATGATATCTGGGCTAGAGCAAAACGCTTCGATGTTCCTACTGAGACGATTACTGACCCTGTGCCAGTCCTTTTCCAAAGTGGGTATCTTACGATTAAGGGATATGACAAGCAGTTAGGTATGTATTACCTCAGTTTTCCTAATCAAGAAGTTAGACAAGGGTTTTCGGAAAGCCTTTGCCAATATTATACCCCTTCAGAGGTAGGCGAACTTGATGCTATCGTATATGCTTATAAAAAGAATGTGCTCATCAATGACGACATGGAAGCCTTTATGCCTCACTTGAAGGCATTCTATGATAAGTTCCCATATACGATTATCAACAATAATGAGCGTCACTATCAAGCCGTGATATTCACCATCTTCACCATGCTTGGCGAAGATGTGAAGGTGGAGCATACCACTTCGGATGGAAGAATAGACCTTGTGCTCAAGACGGATAAGAGTATCTTTATCTTTGAGTTGAAATATAAGAAGTCTGCCGGCATCGCCATGGCGCAAATCAGCGATAAGAACTATGCCAAGGCTTTTGCCGATGATGGGCGAAAGGTTGTGAAAGTGGGTATTAACTTCTCGGAAAACCAGCGAAGTATAGAGGATTGGGTGATAGAATAAATGAAATAGAAGAAAGTTGGTGACATTTATCAGGTGTATGTCACCACACTATATAGATAAAAATATGCTTGAACTAGGGCGGTAACTCGATTTTTTAGGTAGTTACCGCCCCAATTCAAGCATGTTTTGTTCTTTTGTACAGTCGCAGAACTTAGATAATCACCGCCGTTCCGCTGCATGTTACCATCAGCATGGA
Source organism: Segatella copri (assembly GCA_021618535.1). Lineage (GTDB taxonomy): Bacteria > Bacteroidota > Bacteroidia > Bacteroidales > Bacteroidaceae > Prevotella > Prevotella copri_O. Next base: position 7,396 of record JAJWAL010000042.1, read on the forward strand.
GCCGCTTTTTCCTACGGTTTCGTAATCCAGGTCGATGCCCACGATGGCGTTGCAGCCCAGGGATGCGGCACGGTCGGCCATCTCTCTGAGGGCTGTATCCTTAGCCTCGCGGAGGGTGCTTTCGTAAGAACCGCTTCTGCCGCCGATTACATCACGGACACTGGCAAAGAAATCCTTTACAAAGTTGGTACCGATGATGGTTTCGCCGGTCACTACGCCACGGTATTCACGGATAGGGTGGCCTTCTATGGTTGGAGTTGTACTCAAAATCATAATCTTTTCCTTTCTTTTTTATGTTATTATCAATGTTATTTATAGCTTAGACGATAAAAGTAGTGAAAAGGTTGCAGAAAATCCAAAAATAATTGTTACTTTTGCATCGGAAAAAAAAATATTTATAGGTTATATGAACAAGAGATTGATGTTTTCGGCAGCATTCGTGATGGCGCTGCTTTCGGCAAACGCTCAGAAAAGGGCGTTTACCATCGAGGATTTGTACAGGGTGAAGGGCGTATCTTCGGTGAGCCTTTCGCCTGATGGTAAGACGGTTTGCTATACCGCCAGTTCTTCTGACCTGAAGAACCAGAAGTCTGGCTCCGACATCTACATCATGAATGCGGATGGCTCTCACACCAAGGCTCTTACCGAGGATGGAAAGAGCAGTTCTGCCGTGTGGAGCAAGGATGGAAAGAGTATCTTCTTTACTAATTATGAGAAAGGGACGGCTCAAATCTTTCGCATGGATCTGACTACCTGCGAGACGGAACAGGTAACTGATTATGAGTTGGGTATCGGTAGTCCAGTTATCTCTCCGGATGAGCGATACATTGCCTTTACCGCAGAAGTATATCCCGACCTGGGATCTGATGCCAAGGCTAACAAGGCCCGGATGAAGAAAAAGGAGCAGGGACCTGTACAGGCGCATATCGCCGACAAGTTGCTCTACCGTCATTGGACGAGCTATAATGATGGCAGATGCAATCACCTTATCCTTTTCGATACACAGACGAAGACTTACAAGGATCTGACTCCGGGCAATTATTCGCTGATATTCGTGGTTGGGGGTGGAATCACCTATCAATTCTCTCCTGACAGCAAGGAGATCTGTTTCGTATCCAATCATGATGAGCATCAGGAGGCTAGCACCAATGCCGACCTGTGGACGGTATCTGTGAATGGGGGAGAACCGGTCTGCATCACGAAGGAGAACAAGGCTTGGGATGGTACTCCAGCCTATTCGCCTGACGGCAAGTATATCGCTTACCGCTTGCAGCAAGTGCCTGGTTATGAGTCAGATCGATTCCGTCTTGCTATCTACGACCGGGCTGCAAAGAAGTCTACCATCCTGACAGAGAAGTTTGACAACTGGGTAGATGATTACAAATGGGCTCCCGACAGCAAGAGTATCTTCTTCCTCGGTCAGGTACAGGGCGCTGAGCCGCTCTACAAGCTCGATATAGCCAGAAAAACCATCTCGCCGGTATTGACGGGCAAGGCCATCTCGGAGTTTGATTTCGACAATAAAGGTATGGTATATTATACCTATAGCACGACAGGCAAGCCATCGGCTCTCTATCGCCAGCAGATGAAGAAGTGGAATGGAACTCCTGTAGCCAGCGGCAAGGAACAGCAGATAACCTTCCTCAACCAGCAGTTGGAGGATGAGGTGGATATCCGTCCATCTGAGAGCATCTGGGTAGATGGCGCTGGTGGCGACAAGGTACAGGTATTCATCGTGAAGCCACACAACTTTGATGCCAGCAAGAAATATCCGCTTATCATCAATGTGCATGGCGGACCACAGATGCAGTGGATGAATTCCTTCCGTGGCGACTGGCAGGTTTATCCTGCTGCCGGTTATGTGGTGGCTTATCCTAATCCTCACGGTTCTACGGGATATGGTCAGGCTTTCACCCGTGCCATTTCTGGCGACTGGGGCGGAAAGGTATTTGAGGATGTGATGAAGGTTACCGATAAATTGGCAACTCTGGAATATGTTGATTCTACCAGGATGGGAGCGATGGGATGGTCGTATGGCGGCTACATGATGAACTGGCTGCAGGGACACACCAAGCGGTTCAAGTGTCTGGCTTCCATGATGGGTGTATATGACTTGCGCTCTATGTGGGGCAGTACTGAGGAAGTATGGTTTCCTAACTTTGAGTTAGAGGGACAGCCTTATAATTCCGATCTCTACGAGAAGTGGTCGCCATCCTCATACATCAAGAACTTCTCAACACCAACCCTCGTGATGACGGGCGAGCTGGACTATCGTGTGCCTTATACCCAGAGCTTGCAGTATTTCACAGCCTTGCAGACCCTGAACATTCCTTCGCGACTGATCGTCTTGAAGTATGATGGTCACTGGCCAAGCAACCTGAAGTCGATGCCGCTTTATTACAATGCGCACCTCGACTGGTTCCATCGTTATCTCGGCGGTGCTCCTGCACCTTGGGATACAGAGAAAATGGTGAATAATGAGATAGAGTACTAAAATGCCCTATATATATAATAAGGTGTAGAAAACCAAAATAAAAAAGCTCCATTCGCAATCAGATGCGAATGGAGCTTTTTTCTGATAATTAAAAACTTACTTTGTTTCCTGTTCTTCCTGCATATCCAGATACTGGTTGTCCTTGTCGTAGAATTCGTACTGGAGGAATGCCAGTTTCTGTGAAGGAATCACATTGAAGCCGAAACCATACTTAAACTGCCATCTGCGCTTCAGGGAAATGAAGCCCTTGTTGATGAAGGCAGCCACGTAAGGATTCACATACAAAGTGAATTTCTTGACGCCGATCTTGTTGACTAGGCGGTCGATTTTTCTTTCCAACTGGTCGGTAAAGAGGATGCTCGACTTGATCTTGCCCGTACCGAAACAGGTAGGGCAGGTTTCGTCTACATTCACATCCATAGCCGGACGTACACGCTGGCGTGTAATCTGCATCAGTCCGAACTTACTCAATGGCAGGATGTTGTGCTTGGCACGGTCCTTCTGCATGTTCTTGCACATGCGCTCATAGAGCAACTGTCGGTCTTCGGCAAGATTCATGTCGATGAAGTCGACAACAATGATACCTCCCATATCTCGGAGGCGCAATTGTCTTGCCAACTCATCAGCAGCGCCGAGGTTAACATCCAGTGCATTTGCTTCCTGACCTTTCTCACGAGTTCTGTTACCACTGTTTACATCGACAACATGCAAGGCCTCGGTGTGCTCAATGATGAGATAAGCACCGTGCTTGTAGTTAACAACACGACCAAAGCCAGCTTTAATCTGCTTGGTGATGCTGAAATTGTCGAAGATAGGCACCTTACCGGTGTAGAGCTTAACTATGCCCGCCTTTTCAGGGGCTATTAGAGAAACATAGTTCTTCACCTCGTTCATTACATCTTCGTTGTTCACGTAGATGTTCTCGTAAGATGGGTTAAACAAGTCACGCAAGAGAGCAACGGCTCTTCCGGTCTCCTCGAATGCAAGTTGCGGGCGCTGCTGGGTCTTCTGTACCTTGGCGATAGCATCCTCCCATCGCTTCACCAGGACTTTCAGCTCAGCATCGAGCTCAGCGACTTTCTTTCCCTCAGCCACAGTGCGGACGATAATACCGCAATTCTTTGGTTTGATGCTGTGAATGAGTTGTTTGAGTCGGGAGCGTTCTTCACCGCTTTTAATTTTCGACGAGACAGAAACTTTATCACCGAATGGCATGAGTACCAGGTATCGGCCCGCGAATGAGATTTCGCCTGTGAGTCGAGGTCCCTTGGTAGAGATTGGTTCCTTTACGATTTGTACCAGCACTTCCTGTCCTGCTTTGAGCACATTCTGTATGCTGCCGTCCTTTTCCAATTCAGGCATTTTGCTGGCTTTAGAGAATGGGAAAAGTTTCTTTCTGTCGCTCTGTACTTGTTTAAGGTACTTCTGGTAGGAATTAAAATGACTTCCTAGATCAAGATAATGAAGAAAGGCGTCGCGTTCATAACCTACATCCACGAAGCAGGCGTTAAGACCCGGCATCAGTTTTTTTACCTTTGCGATGTAGATGTTGCCCACAGAGAACGATGCCTCACGAGGTTCGTTCTGGTATTCCACCAGCTGCTTGTCCTCCATGAGTGCGATAGAGATGTCTTTCTGTTGGACATCAATTACAACTTCGCTTGTCATATCTTCAATAATCTTTTTACTTTAAGTTAATACAAAAAAAGGGTATGTCATTCCATATCTGAACTGACACACCCCCTCAGTCACGAACTGACCGAGAGCTATAGTAGACTAGCTACAATGCTAGCTTACTTGCTCTTATGTCTGTTCTTACGTAATCTCTTTTTACGCTTGTGAGTAGCCATCTTGTGGCCCTTCTTTTTCTTTCCGTTTGGCATGATTTTAAAATTTTAAAATATTGTTATTATAAAAAATGATATTTCTCTCTTCCTGTCCAGCAGTATTACTGAGCGTTCTGCATCTCCTCGATGAAGCTCTTTGATGGCTTGAAGCTTGGCAAGTCGTGAGCTGGAATCGTGATGGTTGTATTCTTAGAGATGTTACGGGCAGTCTTAGCAGCACGATGCTTGATGTTGAAGCTGCCGAAGCCACGCAAGTATACATTGTCCTTCTTTTCGATGAGGCACTTCTTAACCTCTTCCATAAAAGCCTCTACTACAGTACCTACTTCTTTCTTAGGCATACCAGTAGCGATAGCTACCTCATTAATGATATCTGCTTTGGTCATTTCTTTATTTTTTACTAATTTTACTTGTTAATCTTTATTTCGGTGTGCAAAGATACAAGTTTTTTATGATATAACAAAATACTTAAGGCTTTTTTTGCAAAAATAATGCTCTAAGTATTTGCATATAAGGTTTTTATTGCGTATTTTTGCACCAAAATAGAGAAATTATGAGATTTAAGAGATATTTTTTGGCTTTGATGATGGTTGCCTTTCATGCATTGGCGTTGACGGCTGGGGAGGTCTGGACGGCGAAAAATGTACCGATTCCTTTCCTCAGGGATTCTACGCAATATGTTTCCGACCCGGATGGATATGTTGATAAGGCTCAGAAGGATTCTGCCAATTTCTATCTTCAGAAACTGAAGTTGGAGTGTGGCGTACAGAATGTGCTCATCATTGTGGGCAAGGTTGACAACCAGGATGCCTTCCGGATGGCGCAGGATGTGGGCAACCAATATGGTATCGGTTACAAGAAGAGCCGGAGAGGACTGGTTATCGTCATCGCGGTGGAGGACCATAAGTACTTTATTGCTCCAGGAAGTGGACTGGAGGGTGAGTTGACTGATGTGGACTGTGATGATATTGCCCGAGCTTGCATCGTGAAGAATATGCGCGAAGGCAATCCGGGCGAGGCAGTAGCATCTGTGAGCCGTGCTATATATAATAAGGTGAAAAGTGGACGGACGGGAATTGCGGATGTTGATGAAGGTTCGGTTAATGACGAAGAGGACTGGTTCCTGGTCATTATCCTGTTCCTTATCTTCTTCGGTATTCCTATCTATCTATTTATCAGGTATATTCTGGAGATGCTCGGTATTGTGAAGCCAAGACCGAAGAATCAGCAGAGAAATCAGTCTCGTAGGAGAAACAACGACGATGACTGGATACCTCCTTTCTTTATGGGAGGTGGCGGTTCTTCCGGGGGTGGTTTCTCGGGTGGTTCTTTTGGCGGAGGTACCTTTAGCGGCGGTGGCTCTGGCGGAGGATGGTGATGGCTGATTAAAGTTTATAGTTAGTAATTGGTAGTTAGTGGCTGATAATTAATAAGTTAGAATTGGTAGTTTAGAGTAAATAATTAATTAATAATAATGACAATGGAACAAACAATGAATTCAAACATGCAACCGGCAAAGAGAAGAATAAAGAAAAGTTGGATCATCCTGGGCATCGTAGTTGTGCTGGTACTATGGATGTTCAGTGGTTATAACGGATTGGTAGAGAAGCAGGAACTGGCTACCACAGAGTTGGCTAATGTTCAGACTCAGTATCAGCGTCGTGCAGACATGATGCCACAGTTGGCAAAGATAGTAAAGGCTTATGCCAAGCATGAGAAAGAAACCTTTGCCGAGGTAACCAAGGCTCGTGCTGCTGTAGGTCAGGTAAAGCTGGATGCAAACAATCTTACTGAGGCTAGCCTGAAGAAATATGCTGCAGCACAGGGTGAGTTGGCGAATGCATTCTCCAAACTGATGGTAGTAGCCGAGAAATATCCTGAGTTGAAAGCCAGCGAGAACTTCAAGGCTCTTCAGGTTCAGGAAGAGGGTACGGAAAACCGTATCAGCGAGGCACGCCGCAAGTATAATGAAGCCGTTCAGAACTATAACCAGACGGTTAGAAAAATGCCAAGTGCCCTTATCGCCGGCCTCTTCAATTTCAATGTGATGCCTAAGTTTGAGGCAGCAGCAGGAGCTGAGAAGGCGCCAGACTTGGATATCTAATTTAGAATTGATCATTAAAAATCCTGTTTTTCAACGGGATTAATAGATTTGTCATCTAGTCAATGGGAACGAGAAGTGTCCCATTGGCTAGATTTTCTGTTTTATGCGCTTTCAATTTGAAAGTAACCCAATATTTTATATATATTTTGTATTTCAGATGTTTTTTATTTCAGAAATTCTTTGTATCTTTGCACGCAATTTAAGAAATATGGTAGAAATACCGCAAACATTGAAATTTCAATAAGGTAAATTACAAATATGAAACAAACAAAGATTGTCGCTTCCATCAGTGATCGTAGATGTGATCAGGATTTTATCCGAAAGCTGTTTTTCGCCGGTATGAACGTAGTTCGTATGAATACTGCTCATGCCACAGAAGAGGGTATACGCACCATCGTAAAGAATGTAAGAGCCGTGTCTCCACATATTGGTATTATGATTGATACCAAAGGCCCTGAGGTGCGAACTACAGGTGTGAAGGAACCTATCCACTACAATGTTGGTGATGTAGTGAAAATCTTTGGACGTCCGGAAATGGAGTCTTCTCATGATATTGTGAATGTGAGCTATCCTGACATCGCAGCCGATGTTAAGGTAGGTGATGATTTGCTCTTCGATGATGGTGAACTCGATATGAAGATTATCGACAACCAGGGCCCTATGTTGGTTGCTGAGGTTCAGAACGAAGGTGTGCTCGGTGCTCACAAGAGCGTGAATGTGCCGGGGGAGCATATCGATTTGCCTGCACTGACTGAGAAAGACCGCCGGAATATTGAACTCGCTATCGAGTTGGATATTGATTTCATCGCTCACTCTTTTGTGCGCAATGCTGCCGATGTGAAGGCAGTTCAGGACATTTTGGATGCTCATAACAGCGATATCAAGATCATCTCGAAGATTGAAAATCAGGAAGGTGTTGATAATATCGATGAGATTATTGATGCATGCTATGGTATCATGATTGCCCGTGGTGACTTGGGTATCGAGGTGCCAATCGAGAGAATTCCAGGCATCCAGCGCCGTATCATCTCTAAGTGTGTGAAGGCGCAGAAACCGGTAATCGTGGCTACACAGATGTTGCATACCATGATCAAGAACCCACGTCCTACCCGTGCAGAGGTAACCGATATTGCCAATGCAATCTTCTATCGCACCGATGCACTGATGCTTTCTGGTGAAACAGCAAGTGGTAAGTATCCTGTAGAGGCAGTGCAGACCATGGCCCGTATTGCTGAGCAGGCAGAGAAGGACAAGTCTCCGCTGAATGATATTGATCCAATGGAGGGTGGAATGATTGACCAGAAACTCTTCCTGGCTCATGCTGCCATCGAGGCTACAAAGAAGTTGGGTGTAGCCGGTATCATCACTGATGGTGAAACCGGTCAGACCGCACGCGACCTGGCAGCCTTCCGAGGTCCTAATCCGGTATTGGCTATCTGCTACAAGGAGAAACTTCAGCGCTGGTTGAATTTGAGCTATGGTATTATTCCAATCCATCAGAAGGATCAGGTTTCTACCAAGGCTATGTTTACTGCTGCGGTACGTATGCTTCGCCAGAAAGGCTACTTAGGCGAGGAGGATAAGATTGCTTATCTGAGTGGTAGCTTCGGAGAGGGTGGAGGTACTACCTTCGTAGAGATTAATAAGGTGAAGAAGATTTTCGATAACAGTTATAGCTTTAATTTGCCATCAAATGGCATCGAAGATAAGTAAAAAAGGCTATTATTTCAAAAAAAAATAGACGTAAGTAGAATTATTGGTGCAAAAATTTGCAGTATTCAAAAAAATACCGTAATTTTGCACCAATATTTTAAAACGAAAATTTTAGAAAATGAAAAAACTCGTTAGTTCAGTTTTAGTCGCTTTGACTATGCTCTTAGTGCTTGGCAGTTGTGGAAGCACTAAGAATGTAGCTTATTTCCAAAATGCAGATTCTATCAGTTTGGCTGCTTCAAGAATGCTTTATGAAGCCAAGATTATGCCTAAGGACGAACTTACTATTACAGTAATTACAACAGATCCTAAGGCTGCAATGCCTTTCAACCTCTCTGTCTCTCAAACATTGGGTACAGGCGGACAGCTGAGTTATGGTAGTGGTTCCCTGCAGGGATATCTGGTTGATAATGATGGTAATATTGAGTTCCCTGTTGTTGGAACCTTGCATGTCGGCGGTTTGACCAAGAAGCAGGCTGAAGATCTCATCAAGAGTAAGGTGAAGCCTTACTTGGCAGAGAACGAGAATCCTATCGTTACGGTGCGCATGGGCAGTTACCATGTTTCTGTATTAGGTGAAGTAGAAAAGCCAGGAATTATTTATGCTCCACAGGAGAAGATGAGTATTCTTGAAGCTTTGGCACAGTGTGGCGACTTAACCATCTATGGTAAGCGTGACAATGTATTATTGATTCGTCAGGATGCAGCAGGAGAGAAGCATACTTATCGTATGAACTTGAATGATGCAAATATTATTAATTCACCATTCTATTATCTGCAGCAGAATGATATTATCTATGTAGAACCAAATAAGGTGAAAGCTCAAAACTCATCTATCGGTTCATCTACTACATTGTGGTTCTCTGCAGTTGGTACATTGATATCTATCGCATCATTGATTGTCAATATCTTGCGATAACAGATAATAGAAGAGAGTAAAATCAGGATACTACAAAAATAAATATATATGTGTGGCATTGTAGGATATTTAGGTAAGGGTGAGGCTTATCCCGCCCTTATCAAAGGTTTAAAGCGTCTGGAATATCGTGGATACGATAGTGCAGGCGTGGCTCTTATCAGTAATGATGGTGCTTTGAACGTTTACAAAGCGAAGGGTAAAGTGGCAGATCTCGAAGCGTTCTGCTCTGATAAGGATATTTCGGGACATGTGGGTATTGCTCATACTCGTTGGGCTACCCATGGAGAGCCTTCAGCAGTGAATGCTCACCCGCATTATTCTTCTAGCAAGAACCTTGCCATGATTCATAATGGTATCATCGAAAACTATGCCGATATCAAGAAGAATCTGATTGCCAAGGGAGTAGAGTTTAAGAGCGAGACTGATACTGAGGTGCTCGTTCAGCTCATTGAATACATCCAGGTGAAGAAGGATCTTGATTTGTTGACTGCTGTTCAGGTAGCACTCCGCCAGGTAATTGGAGCTTACGCCATCGCTATTCTTGATAAGCGTAACCCTAATCAGATTATTGCTGCCCGTAAGCAGAGTCCTTTAGTTGTCGGCATTGGTAAGGATGGAGAATTCTATCTCGGTTCTGATGCCAGTCCTATCATTGAATATACTGATAAGGTGGTTTATCTGGAGGATGGTAACATCGCTGTGATGCGCCTCGGTGAGGAATTGCAGGTGGTGAACATCCAGAATGTTAAACTCAACCCTGAGGTACAGACCGTAGATATCGACCTCGGTCAGATAGAGAAGGGTGGTTTCCCTCACTTCATGCTGAAGGAAATCTTTGAACAGCCAGAGTGCCTGCGCAACTGTATGCGTGGCCGTGTGGTTAGTCGCACCGTAGAAACCCGCGTAATGACCGATGGTGACGATACGACCTGCAAGAAGGAGACAGAAATGGGAGTAGTGCTCAGTTCCATTACCGACCATCGTCAGCAACTCCTCAATGCCAAGCGAATCATTATCGTGGCTTGTGGAACATCATGGCATGCCGGACTTATCGGCAAGCAGATGATTGAGAACTATTGCCGCATCCCAGTAGAGGTAGAATATGCATCAGAGTTCCGTTATCGCAATCCTGTGGTAACGAAGGATGATGTCGTCATCGCTATTTCGCAGAGTGGTGAAACCGCTGATACCCTGGCTGCCATCAAGCTTGCCAAGGAGAGTGGTGCGTTTATCTATGGTATCTGTAACTCCATCGGTTCTTCCATCGCACGAGAAACAGATACGGGAACCTATATTCATGTAGGTCCTGAAATCGGTGTTGCCTCTACCAAGGCGTTCACCGGTCAGGTTACTGTTCTTATCCTCCTGGCACTTGCCATCGGTAAGGAGAGGGGAACCATCAGCGAAAATGAATATCAGAAGATTACAGAACAGCTTTGGAACATTCCTGCCAAGATGAAGGAAGTGTTGAAGCTCAACAATAAGATAGCTGATTTGAGTCGTACGTTTACATACGCTCGCAATTTCATCTATCTGGGCCGTGGATTCCAGTATCCTGTGGCCCTTGAGGGTGCATTGAAGTTGAAGGAGATTAGCTACATCCACGCTGAGGGTTATCCTGCAGCGGAGATGAAGCATGGTCCTATCGCATTGATTGACAGCGATATGCCAGTGGTTGTTATTGCTACCCACAACTTCATGTACGAGAAGGTCTTGTCTAATATCCAGGAGATTAAAGCCCGTCAGGGTCGTGTTATTGCTATTGTCAGCAATGGCGATGAAACCATTTCCAAGATTGCCGACGAAGTGATTGAACTCCCTGAGACCTTGGAGTGCCTGGAGCCATTATTGGCTACTATTCCTTTGCAGCTCTTGGCTTACCATGTAGCTGTATGTAAGGGCAAAGACGTTGACCAACCTAGAAACTTGGCCAAGTCAGTTACTGTAGAATAATATAAAGGGATTCGTCATTTCTTGACGTTTCCCTTTTTTTGGAGGGGGATCCCTCGGATAGGTATATTCAAATTTAACTAAATAAGATAAGGATAATAGAGAGATGGAACCATTGAAACATGAGTGTGGTGTAGCAATGATCAGATTGCTCAAGCCACTGGAGTATTACCAGCAGAAGTATGGTACTTGGATGTACGCACTCAACAAACTCTATCTGATGATGGAGAAGCAGCACAACCGTGGCCAGGAAGGTGCTGGTATGGCTTGTGTCAAACTGGGCGGTAAGCCTGGTCATGAGTATATGTTCCGTGAGCGTGCAGAGGGCAAGAATGCCGTGACCGAAATCTTCGGCAAGGCGAATGCCAACTTCAAGAGCCTGACTCCCGAGCAGCTTGCTGATGCAAAGTTCGCTAAAGAGGAACTGCCTTTTGCAGGCGAACTTTATATGGGACACCTGCGCTACAGTACCACCGGAAAGAGTGGCATTCAGTATGTGCACCCATTCCTGCGACGTAACAACTGGAAGGCGAAGAACCTCTGCCTTTGTGGTAACTTCAACATGACCAACGTAGATGAAATCTTCGAGGAACTTACCAAGCAGGGCCAGAGTCCTCGCATCTACAGCGACACCTACATCATGCTTGAACTGATGGGCCACCGTCTGGACAGAGAGGTGGAGCGCAACTTCGTAGCTGCAAAGGCGATGGAGATGCAGAATACCGATATCACCAACTATATAGAAGACCACGTGAAGATGAGCAATGTACTCAAGACCACGATGAAGAACTTTGATGGCGGTTATGTGGTTTGCGGTATCACCGGTTCGGGTGAAATGTTCTCTATGCGCGACCCTTGGGGCATCCGTCCTGCGTTCTATTACAAGAACGATGAAATCGTGGTAGTAGCCAGCGAGCGCCCTGTACTCCAGACCACCTTTGACCTAGAGGCAGAGGAAGTGCAGGAACTGATGCCGGGCACGGCGCTTCTCGTGAAGAAGAACGGAGAGTGCAGCATCGAGCGCATCATGGAGCAGAAGGGCGATTCAGCCTGCTCATTCGAGCGCATCTACTTCAGTCGTGGTTCCGACAAGGATATCTATAAGGAGCGTAAGCAGTTGGGTGAGCAGTTGACCCAGCCTATCCTGAAGGCTGTGGATTATGATGTAGACCACACCGTGTTCAGCTATATCCCGAACACTGCCGAGGTGGCTTACTATGGCATGTTGAGCGGTTTCAAGAAGTATCTTAATGAGACCAAGATTGAGCAGATTGCCAACCTCGACCATGTTCCTTCAAAAGAAGAATTATACGAAATCCTCGGCGACTTCGTCCGCTCAGAAAAGATAGCATGGAAGGATATCAAACTCCGTACCTTCATCACTGAGGGCAACAGTCGTAACGACCTGGCGAGCCATGTGTATGATGTAACCTATGGAAGCATTGAGCCGAATGTGGATAATCTTGTCATTATCGATGATAGTATCGTGCGCGGTACAACCCTGAAGGAGAGTATTCTCCGCATCCTCGACCGTCTGCATCCTAAGAAGATTGTAGTGGTTTCCAGTGCCCCTCAGATCCGATATCCGGATTACTACGGCATCGATATGGCAAGACTGGAAGAGTTCTGCGTGTTCCGTGCTGCCATCCAGCTTTTGAAAGAGCGCAAGATGGAAGACCTTATCGAGCAGACCTATGAGGCTTGCAAGGCAGAATTGGCAAAGCCAAAGGAGGAGCAGATCAATCCGGTACGCTCCATCTACAAGCCATTCAGCACCGAGGAAATCAACGAGAAGATTGTTGAGATGCTTCGTCCAGAGGGCATGACCACTCCTATCCAGCTTGTATTCCAGAGCATCGAGGGCTTGCGCGAGGCGATTCCAAACCACAAGGGTGACTGGTATTTCACCGGTCATTATCCAACCCCAGGCGGCACGAAGCTCTGCAACCAGTCGTTTGTAAACTACATCGAAAACGTTTATCATAAATAAGTGAATAGAGAAGAACGAAGAGTGAAGAATTCATTTGCTCTTATAAGTATGAAATAAAAGAATCAAATGTCAGATATGAAAAAAGTAACCTTAGTTTTGAGCGATGGAACCAAGTTCCATGGCAAATCTTTTGGATATGACGCTCCTGTAGCGGGCGAGGTTGTGTTCAACACAGCCATGATGGGATATCCAGAGAGTTTGACCGACCCTTCTTACGCCGGTCAGTTGATGACACTTACATTCCCTCTCGTGGGCAACTATGGTGTGCCACCATTTACTTTTGAGGAGAATGGTTTGCCAACCTTCATGGAGAGTGACAAGATTTATGCTTCTGCCATCATCGTGAATGATTACAGCGAGCAGTACAGCCACTGGAATGCAGTGGAGAGTCTTGCCGACTGGTTGAAGCGCGAAAAGGTGCCAGGAATCACAGGCATCGACACCCGTGAGTTGACTAAGGTGCTTCGTGAGCATGGTGTGATGATGGGTAAGATTCTCTTTGATGATGAGCCTGACAACATTCCTGAGGCTAACTATGAGGGTGTAAACTTCGTTGACCAGGTAAGCTGCAAGGAAATTATCCGTTATAACGAGGGTGCCGGCAAGAAGGTGGTTCTCGTTGACTGCGGTGTGAAGGCAAACATCATCCGTTGCCTCATCAACAGAGGCGTAGAGGTGATCCGTGTGCCATGGAATTACGATTACACCGATATGGACTTCGACGGATTGTTCCTGGCCAATGGTCCTGGTGACCCAGATATGTGTGAGGATGCCGTAAACATTATTCGCAAGCAGATCAGTCAGAGCCGCAAGCCTATCTGCGGTATCTGTATGGGTAACCAGTTGCTTTCCAAGGCAGCCGGTGCTACTATCTACAAGTTGAAGTATGGTCACCGTTCACACAACCAGCCTGTGCGCATGGTAGGAACCAACAATTGCTACATCACCTCTCAGAACCACGGTTATGCCGTTGATGCCAAGACATTGGGCAACGACTGGGAGGAACTCTTTGTAAATATGAATGATGGCTCTAACGAGGGTATTCGCCACAAGGTGAACCCTTGGTTCTCAAGCCAGTTCCATCCAGAGGCTTGCTCAGGCCCTGTGGATACAGAGTTCATGTTTGATAAGTTTGTAGAAACACTTAAATAATTAGGAAAATAATGAAAGACGAAAATATAAAGAAGGTGCTCCTCTTAGGTTCTGGAGCCTTGAAGATCGGTGAAGCAGGTGAGTTCGACTACTCAGGTTCGCAGGCCCTGAAGGCATTGCGCGAGGAAGGTATCGAGACTGTGCTCATCAACCCGAATATCGCAACCGTACAGACATCAGAAGGTGTTGCCGACCAGATTTACTTCCTGCCAGTGCAGCCTTACTTCGTAGAGCGTGTCATCCAGAAGGAGAAGCCAGACGGTATCCTCCTCAGCTTCGGTGGTCAGACAGCCCTCAACTGTGGTGTGGAACTCTATCGCCAGGGTATCCTGGAGAAATATAATGTCAAGGTATTGGGCACTCCAGTACAGGCTATCATGGATACTGAGGACCGTGAGCTCTTCGTAGAGAAGCTGGATGAAATCAACGTGAAGACCATCAAGAGTGAGGCTTGCGAGAACATCGAGCAGGCCCGCAAGGCTGCTGCCGAGCTCGGTTATCCTGTTATCATCCGTGCTGCTTACGCCTTGGGTGGACTCGGTTCAGGTTTCGCAGACAACGAGGAGGAGCTGAACAAACTCGCAGAGAAGGCTTTCTCTTTCTCTCCACAGGTATTGGTAGAGAAGAGTTTGAAGGGCTGGAAAGAGATTGAGTATGAGGTGGTTCGCGACCGTTACGACAACTGTATCACAGTTTGTAACATGGAGAACTTCGACCCACTGGGAATCCATACCGGTGAGAGTATCGTTATCGCTCCATCTCAGACCCTGAGCAATTCTGAGTATCATAAGCTCCGTGCCCTCGCCATCAAGATTATCCGTCACATCGGAATCGTGGGTGAGTGTAACGTGCAGTATGCATTCGACCCTAAGAGCGAGGATTATCGCGTAATCGAGGTGAATGCCCGTTTGAGCCGTTCATCTGCCTTGGCATCTAAGGCTACTGGTTATCCTCTTGCCTTCGTTGCTGCCAAGCTCGGTATGGGTTACGGTCTGTTCGAGTTGAAGAACTCTGTAACCAAGACCACATCTGCCTTCTTTGAGCCAGCATTGGACTACGTGGTATGTAAGATTCCACGTTGGGACTTGTCTAAGTTCCGTGGCGTAGATAAGGAGTTGGGTTCATCTATGAAGTCAGTAGGTGAGGTAATGGCCATCGGCCGCAACTTCGAGGAGGCCATCCAGAAGGGTCTTCGTATGATAGGTCAGGGCATGCACGGTTTCGTAGAGAACAAGGAGCTTGAAATCGATGATATCGATGCAGCTTTGCGCGAGCCAACAGATAAGCGTGTGTTCGTGATTTCAAAGGCTATGCACAAGGGCTATACCGTAGATCAGATTCACGACTTGACCAAGATTGACAAGTGGTTCCTTGAGAAGTTGAAGCACATCATCGACATCGACGAGGCGATGAAGAAGTGCAACATCAATACTCTTGACCAGAATCTGCTCCGTACCGCTAAGGTTTATGGTTTCACCGACTTCCAGGTAGCCCGTGCCGTGGGCTTGGAGCAGGAGTTGGGCAACATGCACAAGGCAGCCCTCCTGGTTCGCAACAAGCGCAAGAGCTATGGCATCCTGCCTGTAGTAAAGCAGATTGATACCCTGGCTGCAGAGTATCCTGCTCAGACCAACTACCTCTATGTAACTTACGCAGGCGTGAAGAGCGACATCACCTTCGAGAACGACCACCGTTCTATCATCGTACTCGGTTCAGGTGCTTACCGCATCGGTTCTTCAGTAGAGTTCGACTGGTGTGGCGTTCAGGCATTGAACACCATCCGCAAGGAAGGTTGGCGCTCAGTGATGATCAACTACAACCCAGAGACCGTATCTACCGACTACGATATGTGCGACCGTCTCTACTTCGACGAGTTGACCTTCG
>JAJWAL010000163.1:0-4188 GCA_021618535.1 Segatella copri
TACGAGAAAAGGCATGCTTAAAAGATTTTATGTCGATTTATAAAACTGAAACTGTCCCCATCTGAAATAACAGATGAGGACAGTTTTTTATATAAGAAAAGAAGATCAGCAACCGAAGTAAACCATCAGTCCGCCCAATACGATATAAAGCAGGGCGTATGGGATGGCCGAACGGAGAATCTCTCCATCCTTTCCCTCCATATCGCAGGCTGCAGTAGCGATGGCGATGCTCTGCGGACTAATCATCTTGCCACCCGTGGCTCCTGTGGTATTGGCAGCTACCAGCCAGTTCTCCTGACCACCCTCCATACCAAAGAATGTGCTCTGTCCCGTCATACCCAACTGGTTGGCAACATGAGCCTGAAGCTTGGCAAAGAGGATATTCGAAGAGGTATCAGAACCCGTTACGAAGGTTCCGATGGCACCAATCATCGGAGCTACCAAAGGATAGAAATCGCCCGTCACAGCCACCAGTCCGGAGGCGATGGAAGTAATCATTCCCGAATAGTTCATCACACTCGCCAGGGCTATCAGCGAACAGATGGTCACCACCGTCTTGCGCAGATTCACCGTGGTACGGGCAAGGATTACCATCAATCTCTTGAGGCTCAATCCCTGTACCAATCCACCAATCGTAGCACCCAGGAAGAGCATCAAGCCCGCATTGGAAATCCAGCCGAACTTAAAGGTACTGTCGAGTACTGGCAGATGAACCGCACTTACCAGATGACTCTTGAGGAAAGCATTGACTGGAGGACAGAGTGCTCCGGAAACCAGGATGAATATCAATATAAAGAGGTAAACACTCCATGCCTTCAGGCTCTCGGCAAGCGTAAAAGTTTCCTTATCCTGCACCTTGCTCTTTCTGGCAAACACCTTGGCGTATGCGATGATGGCAATAATGGCAGCCAGCGAACCGATGATGGCAGGAGTCTCTGAACCGAGATAATAGCCGCAGACAAACTGCACTACCACGGAAATCACTCCCACCCAGAGGGCGATGATGAGATTCTTGATAAGATTGTGCTTATCGGTAAGCGTCAGGATGATGAAAGGCAGGATGATAAAAAGAGGTGCCAGCTGGATAATGGCGAAAGCCGAAGTCTCGCAAATCTGTGCCGCCGAAGCCGATCCGCTTTCCGCCACCTCGTTACAGAGCGTAGTAACCGGTACACCCACGGCACCAAATCCCGTAGCCACGGTATTACCGATTAAGGAAACCAGAGCCGAGAACATCGGTTTGAAGCCGAGTCCGATGAGGATGGCGGCAGGTATCGCCACCGCCGTTCCGAAGCCCGCCATACCTTCGAGCAGTCCGCCGAATCCCCATACGAGGAGCAGCACGAGCAGTCCCTTATCATCGGTAATCGATGTAAACTGCCTCTTGATCACCTCTATCTGCTTGCTTTCCACGAGGATATTATAGCTGTAGATAGCCATCAGGATGATGATGAGAATCGGGAATACCGCCTTCAGGATGCCTTCCACCACCGCCCATCCCGTCAGGGCGATCACGCTATCCTCCGCATGTTCCGGGGCTATCATGCCTAGCGGCGAAGCTGCGAAGAGAGCGAGCAACACGGTAACTACGAGCGTCAGTAAGGCGCTTTTATGACCTGCCATCTTGAAGCCGAGCATCAGGATGAACAGCAACACGATGGGAATAATAGAAACTACAGATGCCATAAGCCATTCAGTTTTTTATTGTTTTCGATTGCTAAATTTTATGTTTATGACTGCAAAAATAACATTTTTCTTTGAAAAAAGAAAGCATTTTTTGAAAAAAATCTCTTCTTAGATGTCCGATTTTTCAATTTCATACGTCTATAGAATGTAAAGGTTATGAGAACAGAAGAATTCAACCATATCATCCTACCGATGCGCAGCAACTTGAAAGCGTATGCGCTAAGGTTGACTGAGAGTGACGACAATGCCGAAGACCTCGTGCAGGAAGTCATGCTCAGGCTGTGGGACATGCGCCAGAATATCAAGGCAGAAGATAACCTCAAGGCGCTCGCCATCACCATCATGCGCAACAAGTTTTATGACCAGTGCAGGCATGAGGAGCGGAACTTCACCACCGACAAGGTAATGGAAGTACCCATAGAAGACCGGCGGGCAGAGCAACGGGACGAGGTAAACCTCATCAGACAGATAGTGGCACAGCTCCCGCCCTTGCAGCAGCAGATATTCCGCATGAAGGAGATAGAAGGCTATACTGCCGATGAAATCATGCAGATAACGGGATGCACTGCCGATAATCTCCGAAAGAATCTCTCCAGAGCCCGACTCAAAATCAGAGAGACCTATATGAATATCGTGAAACAGAACAAAATAAAGAAGGAGGAAAGAATATGAACGATAAAATAAAAAGAATCGATGAATTCAAGAATACCAATGAATTCAAGACGATACAGGACTTGCTTGACAAGTATATGGATGGTGCCACATCCAATGAGGAAGAGGCAACGCTCAGAAAATATTTCGAAGAGCATGCCAATGATATTCCGGAAGAATGGGAATCCTATCGCGCCCTCTTCAGCTATATCGGATTCGAACAGATGAATCTTTCTCAAATTCTAAAAGAAGAAGAGAAGGAGATAGATAAGAAGGAAGCTTCTCGCAGCAGATGGCTCAAATATTTCGGCACTTCTGTGGCAGCCGCCGCTATCATCGCATTCCTGATTGTGGGCATCCAGAAGATTGTCCAGCCTCAGCCTGAATGTTATGCGGTTATCGATGGAAAGGTTTATACCGACCAGGAGTTCGTTCATAACGAAGCCCTGGATGCCCTGGAAGATGTTTCGGCAGATTCCGAAGATCCATTCAGTGCCCTGGATATGATGAAACAATAAATTCATCTTTAGATGAAACAATCAATCAAACTATAAAGTATAATACATATAATAAGGTATAGAATATGAAACGATGCAACTTGATAAAACGCTTCTTCATCGGACTGCTTCTTATCGTGGTAGCCTCGATTTCGGCTAATGCCCAGGAGGGACTATACGTAAAAAGTATATTCCAACGCTTCGGACACGCCAAGGGATGCAAGATGGTTACGATGCAGAATACGCAACTCAAAGGTTACAAACTCAAGATATACAAGAGCCTGGTATATAAGTACCATGCCACGGAAATAGCCCACTATCTGAAGTCCGACCGCAAAGCTGCGAAAAAGATCAGAGAGGTGGTGGAGAATGGCAAGATGGTGAGCGGCTATTACATGATGGCACCCTTGAGCAATGGCAACAACCGCTTTATCCTCTTCAGTAACCCGAGTAAAAGCAAGGGAACCGTGATTTATATCGAAGGCAATCTGTCGCCCGAAGACATCATGCAACTCTGCTATTCCAGAAGATAGAAACAACATTTTCCTTTTGGAATCTTCTCAATAAGAATAAGAAACAACATAAAATAAAGTATTATGAATATCAAAAACGTAATGATGATGGCTGCCATGATGCCAGCCTTCGCCCTTGCTGAAACCAACAGCAACAGTGCACCAGCCTCGGTAGAGACTAACGACACCACAATCAGAGTGAACGACCAGAACATCGTCATCAAGCAGGATGGTGAACAGACTTCTGTGAAGATATATAAGATGAACGGCAACGAGATGACCAAGATTTCCGAAACCCAATTCGTAGATGGTCAGGAAGTAGAAAAGGTATTTGTCACCTCGCCTTTCATCCCTCAGACTTTGAGCAAGCGCAAGCGCAGTCTGGAGAGTCATTATCCAACCTTCTTCTTCGGCTGCAGCCAGTTGCCAGGCAGCAGGGGAAGCATGGGAGGCAACAACGAGATGCACAGTCGCGACTCCAAGTCGTGGGAATGGGGCATCACCCTCACCAGTCTCTGCTTCCGCCTTTCCAACGAAATGGCGCTCACCTCCTCTCTCTCCATCGGACAGGTACACCACCATTTCAAGGACAATTATGTATTAAGTACCCAAAACGGGGTATCGGCAATGACTCCGATAGAAGGCGAGACGCTGAAGAAAAGCTATATCAGCTACAATGTGCTCCGCCTGCCTATCATGCTGGAGTGGCAGAAGCGCATAGGATGCCATGATGCATTCCTGGCGTTAGGTCCATCGGTAGAATACCGCTGGCACGAGCATTCCCGCTACTTCATCGGAAAGCACAAGCATACCGAAACGGGCGATATCAACCTCAACCCTAT
>JAJWAL010000164.1:0-4131 GCA_021618535.1 Segatella copri
CCCAGGGCATCGCCCTGGGTATAATGGACGCAAGTTTGTCGCCCTGAAAGGGCAAAAGCTTTAAAATACCGGGCAATAAACAAAGCTTTTGCCCTTTCTAACGCTTTCTGAAATAAAGGAGACAAAAAAATCCCCCAACCTTAATCACTTAAGATTGGGGGAGAGAGTAGAAAAAATAATAAAGTATGAACAATATCAACTGAATAGTGAACTAAATGTGGAAATTGATTTCATTTAGCCAGGCCTGGACATTGAAACAAGGACAGGACTTGTGGACATTCGGGAGATCACGATGACCTAGGATCTCGGCTTCGGGATAGTCTACGCACAGACTCGTCAGGAGATTCTGGAGAGACTGCTTCTGAGCCTTCGTACGGGTATCTGCCGGATTGCCGTCGGCGTCGAGACCGCCCTCGTAACAGATGCCGATACTGTGTGCATTGAAATGGCGGGCGTGGGCTCCTATTTCTGACTCGGGACGTCCAGGGTATATGACGCCGTCTTTCGTGATGTAATAGTGATAACCGATGCTGCGGAAACCACGGGCTAAATGACAGGCTTCGAGCTTTTCGAAGGTGAAGTCCTGCGTGACGCGGGTGGCAGAACAGTGAATGACAATAAGTGAGATTTTTCTTGTGTTTTTCATAGTGCTGAATCTTTAAAGGGTTGATACTACTGGCAGCTCTGCACACAAAAGGCAGAGGCTACGGCGGTGAGAACGGTAATGACGAAATTCAGAATTTTCTTGAGTGTTTCTCTTTTCATTTTCATTTGATTTAAGGTTAATAAATGGATTGGGGGCTCGGATTTCCTATATCCGGGCGATACTGGAGAAGGAAGGCTGACAGGATGAGCAGATGGGCTTGATAGCGCGTGTTTCAATGATGCTTGCTATATTGATGAATAGCCGGGGGTGCTATAGCCGAATCCCGGACTGCATCCTGTCTAATACCTTCTTTCTTCATCTACTGGCGAGGGGGTTACTCCAGGCCGTCGCCACCATCGGAGCCGCTGCTCTCGGTGTTGCCTGATCCGCCAGTCTGTGTTGAGTCGCCACCCTGGTTTGTGCCGCCACCCTGGGTAGTATCGCCTGTGTTATCCTTGCCGCCGTCTGGTGGAGTAACATCTCCTGTTACGGCTGTGGCCTTCTTCAGGGATGCATCGAGGTTCAGACTGTTTGCCTTGAACTCACCGGTGCCACGGGCACGGAGCTTCAGTCCGGCAATGTTCTTGGTGATGCTGAACTCCTTCTCGGAGGCAGCCCCTTCCTTGTTCTTGATGCCGATGCTGAAGATGGCGAGGTCGGGAATCTTCACGGCGATACCCTGCAGAACCAGTTCCCTTACGCAGCTCACCATGTCGGTGAGCATACCCTTGATGGCTCCCTTTGAGAACGGGGTGTTGTGACTTTCCATGTGCTCTGCGAGTTCATCAAGACCATAGGTCTGGGTGATTACAGGGTAGGCGAAAAACTTGCCGTAAGCGGCGCTCAACTTCTCGTTGACATACTTCTTCAATGTGTACAGAATCATAGTGTCTTCATTTTAAGGTTAATAAATTGTGTTTGTGTTGTAGGGGGCGCTGCGCATTGCCTCTTGGTGGTATGAGATATTATCTCTGAACCACAATGCAAAGATACGAAATCGGTGAGGGGTCAACTCACAGTTGCTCATACTTGCTCATGTTTTATCATACTTTTTCATAGATTCTTTTTTTCTGGAGTTTATAAGCCCATTATAATGATTCATCATTTGCTTGAATCTTACAAAAACAAGCAAGTCGGCAAACGCTATGGATAGCGTCTCCTTTCCGCACTTTTAAGGGGTGATGTGCAATATAATAACAGTTTTTTATCAAGCTGCTAAATAAACTTAAAATTCACTGTGTTTATGCGGAATAGTGATGTATTATAATTACCTTTGTAATCAAATATGCATCTGCATATGGCAAATAATAGACTGATAAAATGACAACAGACAATAAAGACAACAAACTCTCAATAGGAAGTAGCGATTATGCTGAGATACTGCGACACGCTGTCGCAGTAATTGAGCATGCACGGACAGAAATAGCCCGACATGTCAATGGCTACGTATCTACCGCCTATTGGGAGATTGGTCAAATGCTTCATGAGCGCAAGATTGAAAGTGGGTATGGTGACAGCGTTGTAAGAAGATTGTCAGCAGACCTGAAAGAACGATACCCGAAGATGGGTGTTTCACCACGTCAACTTTGGAACATGAAGAAATTTTATGAACGTTACGCGGGACATGATGAAAAAGTGCTACGCTCCGTAGCACTTTTGCCGTGGTCGCACAATCTGCTACTGCTGAGCAAGGGATTTAATGATGAAGCCACACTATAGGGAAAGCCTATTGGAGTGGCGGATTATCAGTTGATAGTACCGAAAGAAAAAT
This sequence comes from Segatella copri, assembly GCA_021618535.1. Lineage (GTDB taxonomy): Bacteria > Bacteroidota > Bacteroidia > Bacteroidales > Bacteroidaceae > Prevotella > Prevotella copri_O. The sequence continues at coordinate 2,418 of JAJWAL010000164.1, forward strand.
TACAGAAAGTCCTTGCTGATGAGATTAAGGCATTTAGTGAGGAGAAAGAAAACAAAGAAACATTATAATATGGACATTCAAAGAATAAATCTGCATACATCCGCTTTCAACGAGATAACGCATTACATTGAGAGCGATAATGGCAAAGAAAAGGTTGAAGTCTGGTTTGCACGCGAGCTTCAGTCGGTTCTTGGCTATGCACGTTGGGAGAATTTCACTATAGCTATAGGTAGAGCAGTGGAATCATGTAAGTCGCAGAATATCAACGTGGATGACCATTTTCGTGAGGTCACGAAAATGCTAAACTTAGGGGAGTGATAATTATGGCAAAGAAATTTGAAATACGTAACAGTACGGCGGAATTCCTGACTTTCGTGGCAGAAGGTAAGGAGCAAGGTGTACAAGTGTTATATAAAGACGAAACGGTATGGGCTACTCAAAAGGCTATGGCACAGCTTTTTGACTGTTCAACAGATAATATCGGATTGCATCTTAAAAACATCTTCAAGAGTGGAGAACTTGTTGAAGATTCAGTTACCGAGAAAAACTCGGCAACTGCCGCAGATGGTAAGAATTACATGACAAAATTCTACAACCTAGATGCAATCATTTCCGTGGGCTATCGTGTCAACTCCATTCGTGCCACTCAGTTCCGCCAATGGTGCACCTATGTCATCAGGCAGTTCTCTTTGCGTGGCTACATCATTGACAAGAAGCGTATGGAGAACGGCTCGTTCATTGGGGAGGACTATTTTGAGCATTTGTTAGCTGAAATACGTGAGATTAGATTGAGTGAACGAAGATTTTACCAAAAGCTCACGGATATATATGCTACAGCTGTTGATTACAACAAAGATGCACCTACCACACGTTTGTTTTATAAAAAAGTTCAGAATAAGATGCATTATGCAGTGCATGGGCATACCGCAGCAGAACTTATAGTGGAAAGAGCCAATGCAGAGAAAGAGCATATGGGACTGACTACTTGGGAGAATGCACCTGATGGTAAAATCGTCAAGCCTGATGTCAGTATTGCCAAAAACTATCTCAAACAAGTGGAACTTGAAGATATGGGAAAACTTGTCAATTCAGTACTTGATTTAGCCGAACGTATGGCAAATCGACATATACCAATGACTATGGAAGATTGGGCTAAGCGTATTGATATTATTCTTGAAGCTGGCGGTGATGCCGTATTACATGATGCAGGAAAGGTTTCTGCTGAATTTGCCAAGAACTTTGCAGAGTCAGAGTTTGAAAAGTACCGTGTGATACAAGACAAATTATTCAGCTCAGATTTTGATAGATTCGATTCTTCTTTACCGTTTGACGATGATAAGAATTGAAAGCCAAAGAGGGATGAGGTGGTCTCAAATCACCCCATCTTTCGCTTACTTGTCTATGTATGATGTAATTAAGGTTTCGCAAGTTTTGCCCTTTCAAGGCGTGTGGGGCTAACTTATGAAAGTTCAGTTGATAATATAGCGAAATACTCAATTATTTGTATGTTTTGTAAACTTTTTAAGAACATTTTCCCTTTTTCTAAAATTATTTTCTTACTTTTGCAAGCGTATTCATTATAATAATGTATAGCAAAGAAAGTAAACATAAGATAAGAAACGTATGGATTCATTATTTCTACTTCAGTTTGCATGTTTTATATTCATGCTCATCAATGCCTTCATCGTAGCACTCTCTCATCTGCATGTAAGAT
>JAJWAL010000043.1:0-23092 GCA_021618535.1 Segatella copri
ACCCTTATCGCCAGGTTGAGGCTGAGACGATGGCTTGGGGCTATGGATTGAAGACTCAGCCTAAGAACGAATGGGCACAGAAGGACAGATGGAACCAGGTGGTTACGAATATTGATGAGGATGAGTATATACTCGTGAAGGGTGTTGATTTCAAGAAGGGTGCAAGTAAGTTTGAGGTTTCTGCCTCTTGCCACATGTTGGGTGGCAGCGTCGAAATCCGTCTTGATGGGGTAAACGGTCAGTGCATCGGCAAGGTGGATATCAAAAACACCAAGGACGAATACAAAACCTTCTCTACCTGGGTGAAGAAGGTAAAGGGTGTACACGATCTCTATTTCGTCTTCAAGGGAGGCGACATCCAGAAGCAGAACCTCTTCTTCCTGGATTGGTGGAAGTTTGGGGAGTAAGATAAACTTAATAAAGTTTTTGAAACATTCTATAAAGTCATTATGATTGTTTTTTCGTAATTTTGCAGCGTTAAACGAATAAACAATCATAATGATGAATACAACGAAAAACTTGGCTCTCAGAAAGCCGTTACTGATAAGCGCATGGCTGCTTGCCATGCAGGGTGCTACCTATGCACAGAACCCAATCGTGCAAACACAGTTAACTACCGACCCGGCACCTCTGGTTGTCGGAGATCGTCTCTATGTATATACCGGTCATGATGAAGATAAGGCCGACTTCTTCTGGATGAACGAATGGCGTGTGTATTCCACCAAGGATATGGTGAACTGGACAGACCATGGTTCTCCGCTCGACCTCAGTTCTTTTTCTTGGGCGGATGACCGTGCCTGGGCGGCACAAACCATCAAGCGAAATGGTAAATATTACTGGTATATCTGCGCCCACTCCAAACTGACGGGTGGAATGGCTATCGGCGTAGCTGTGGCTGATTCTCCTACCGGTCCGTTCAAGGATGCGCTGGGCAAACCGCTTTTCGATAATGGAAGTTGGGATAATATCGACCCTACCGTTTGGATAGATGAGGATGGTCAGGCTTATCTCTATTGGGGTAATCCTCATCTTTACTATGCCAAACTGAATGAAGACATGATCAGCCTCAAGGGAGGTATAGATGCTAAGGCAGCTGTTGATGAAAAGAGAGAAGTGGGAAGAATCGTGATGACTGAGGAGGGATTCGGTTCGCCTGACGTGGAGAAGCGTGATTCTACCCGCAAATATAAGGATTGCTACACAGAGGGTCCTTGGTTCATGAAGCGTGGCAAGAACTATTATATGCTTTATGCTGCAGGTGGAGTGCCTGAGCATATCGCTTATTCCATGAGCAAGAAGCCTTTTGGACCATGGAAGTATATGGGCGAAATCATGCCACAGGAGAATACGGGTTCCTTTACCAATCATTGCGGTGTGACCGACTTCAAGGGCAAGTCTTATTTCTTCTATCATACGGGTAAACTGGGTGGCGGATTCGGACGCAGCGTAGCTGTGGAAGAATTCAAATACAATGCCGATGGTACCTTCCCTATCATCCACCATACTGAGGAAGGAGTGGCTCCTATCGCAACCCTCAATCCTTACAAGCGTCAGGAAGCGGAGACCATCGCTTTCTCTAAGGGTGTGAAGTCGGAGCAGACCGACGATACGGGTGTTTATATCTCGGAAATCCACAATGATGATTACATCAAGGTACGTGAGGTGGATTTCGGAAATGAGAGTCCGGATGCATTTGCCATCTCAGCGGCGTGCTCTTCGCTTGGAGGTTCGCTGGAGGTTCATCTCGATAAGGAAGATGGCGAACTGATAGCTAAACTTGATGTTACCAAGACGGGTGGCTGGGAAAAGTGGAAGACTTTCTCGGCACAAATGCTAAAGAAAGTAACAGGAAAGCATGATATATACTTCGTGTTCAAGGGATTGAAGGGAAGCAAACTCTTCAATTTCGACTGGTGGAAGTTTGAGAAGAATTTCGCCAATCCTGTGGTTTGGGCTGATGTGCCTGATGTGGATGTAATCCGTGTGGGTGACAGCTTCTATATGGTAAGCACCACCATGCATCTGATGCCGGGTGCGCCTATCATGAAATCGAAGGATTTGGTGAACTGGGAAACCGTGAACTATATCTTCCCTAAACTTACCGATTCGCCTAAGTATGACATGAAGGAGGGTACGGTGTATGGTCGTGGTCAGTGGGCCACTTCGCTGCAGTATCATCGTGGCAAGTTCTATGCGCTCTTTGCTCCGAATGATAATCCTGGTGGAGAGACTTATATCTGTACAGCCGATGATATCGAGGGAAAATGGACTATCCACAGCCGTTTGCAGCATTTCCATGATGCCGCTCTCTTCTTCGATGACGACGATAAGGCATACGTGGTTTATGGAACGGGAGAGATGGTGCAGCTGAATGCCGACCTGACGGATGTGGTGCCGGGCAGCCATCGTAAACTCTTTGAGCGTGATGCTGATGAAACGGGTTTGCTCGAAGGCTCCCGCATGATCAAGCACAACGGCAAGTATTATCTTCTGATGATTTCGTGGCCACAGGGACATCCTCGTCGTGAAGTGTGCTATCGTGCAGATAAGATAACGGGTCCTTACGAAAAGAAGGTGATTCTGGAGACAGAGTTTGCCGGATTCAACGGTGTGGGACAAGGTACGATTGTAGATGATAAGGATGGCAACTGGTATGGCATCGTATTCCAAGACCGTGGTGGTGTGGGCAGAGTGCTCACGCTGGAGCCATGTACCTGGAAGGACGGATGGCCTATGCTGACCGATGAGAAGGGCAATATTCCTGCCGAGATGCAGAAGCCTGTGCTGGGCTATGACGGCAAGGGACTCGTGTATAGCGACGATTTCTCGAAGGATAAACTGGAATTGCAGTGGCAGTGGAACCACAATCCTGTGGATAATGCCTGGTCGCTCACAGAGCGCAAGGGCTGGCTCCGCCTGAAGACATCCCGCATTGTTCCTAACATCTTCTTGGCTCCCAATACCATCAGTACCCGTACCGAAGGACCAACCTGCGAGGGAATCATCAAGATGGATGTGAGCAAGATGAAAGATGGCGATGTGGCTGGCTTGTCAGCCTTCCAGGGTGATGCAGCCCTGCTTTCTATCGTAAAGGAAGGCAAGAAACTCTTTGTGGTAGGTACCAAGGAGAGTGTAGCTTTGACTGAAAAGGAGAAGGCTGTGACCGATGTGAAGCGTGAGGAGGTGTATCGCCAGCCTTTGAATCTGAAGCAGGATAAGGCAACGAAATCAAGCATCATCTATCTGAAGATGAGTTGCGATTTCCGTCTTCATCAGGATCTCGCCACCTTATTATATAGTATAGACGGCAAGACTTGGATTCCTGCCATCAAGGATTTCAAGATGCAATATGATTATCGCCGCTTCTTCATGGGTACCCGTATCGCCATCTACAACTATGCCACAAAGGCTGCTGGCGGATATATAGATGTTGATTCTTTTGAGTATTCTAAAAGAAAATAGGTTTAAAGTTTGAGCTTTTTTTAATTTTAACGGCACAAAGTGAAGGAAAATCAAAAAGTTTCCTTATCTTTGTGCCGTTTTTAATAACTAATCAATGCTGATTTTATGAACAGAAATAAGATGATTTTGGGGGCTTGGGTCTTGGGACTATTGTTTCCGATAGAGATGATGGCTAAGACAAGTTGCACAGATAATAGTACTCTTCTTTGGTATAACGCCCCAGCCCAGCAGTGGCTGGAGGCTCTGCCTATCGGAAACTCACATCTGGGAGGTATGGTGTATGGCGGAACCACGGATGAGAATATCCAGTTGAATGAGGAGACTTTCTGGAGTGGCGGTCCCCATAACAACAATAGCAAGAAATCCCTGGAGAATCTGCCAAAGGTGAGGGAACTCATCTTCAATGGCAGGGAAGAGGAGGCTGCGGCTCTCATCAACCAAACCTTCATCCCTGGTCCTCATGGCATGCGCTTCCTGCCGATGGCAAATCTGCATATCACCATGAAAAATCAGGGAAAGGCTGAGCAGTTTGTGCGCAATCTGGATTTGAAGAGGGCGATTGCTACGACTTCTTTCGTGATGGATGGCGTAAGATATACCCGTACTACCTTTGCTTCGCTGGCTGATGGCGTTATCGTTTGTCACATCAAGGCGAGTAGAAAGGGTGCCCTGAATATCGATGTTACCCTGGATTCGCCTTTTGAACATCAAGTTCAGAAAACGCCTTCAGGGGTTATGCTGAAGGTGAAGGGACAAGACCAGGAAGGCATCAAGGCGGCTCTCACTGCCGAATGTGTGGCAGATGTAAGGACGGATGGCACCGAGGCAACCATCATCGTGAGTGCTGCCACTAATTTTGTGAACTATCACGATGTGTCGGGCAATGCAGCCCAGCGCAATGCTGACTATATAAATAAGGTGAAACTGATGAGCTATGCACAGTTGGAGAAACGCCATGTGGAGGCTTACCAGAAGCAGTTCGCTACTTCTTCCCTCATTTTGCCAACCGATATCAATGCTTCGTTGCCTACCAATCAGCGCCTGGAGAAATTTGCAGGCAGCAAGGATATGGCGATGGTGGCACTGATGTATAACTATGGTCGCTATCTGCTCATCTCCTCTTCCCAGCCTGGTGGACAGGCGGCAAACTTGCAGGGCGTTTGGAACAACAGCAAAAATGCACCTTGGGACAGTAAATATACCATCAACATCAATACGGAGATGAATTACTGGCCTGCCGAGGTAACGAATCTCGGTAACACCACGGAACCTCTGTATTCGCTGATTAAGGATTTGAGTGTAACGGGAGCACAGACGGCTAGGGAAATGTATGGCTGCCGTGGCTGGATGGCACATCATAACACCGATATCTGGCGCATAGCAGGTCCGGTGGACGGTGCGCAGTGGGGTATGTTTCCGAATGGCGGAGCCTGGCTCACTACCCATCTCTGGCAGCATTATCTCTATACGGGCGACAAGGCTTTCCTCAAGCAGTGGTATCCGGTAATAAAAGGTGCTGCTGAGTTCTATCTCGACTATATGCAGAAGTTGCCAGGCACCGAATGGAAGGTAACCGTGCCGTCGGTGAGTCCGGAACAGGGACCTATGGGTAAAAGAACTGCCGTAACGGCAGGTTGCACGATGGATAACCAGATAGCCTTCGATGCCTTAACCAGTGCCGTGAAGGCTTCTGAGATATTGGGAGTTGATGAGGCTGAGCGCAAGGATATGCAGCAGCTGGTTTCTCAGATTCCGCCGATGCAGATAGGAAAGTACGGACAGTTGCAGGAGTGGCTTGTGGATGCGGATGATCCGAAGAATGAGCATCGCCATATCTCGCATCTCTATGGATTGTATCCATCCAATCAGATTTCTCCTTTCTCTCATCCGGAACTGTTCCATGCCGCAGCCACCACTCTGAAGCATCGTGGCGACCAGGCTACGGGCTGGAGTCTGGGTTGGAAAACGAACTTCTGGGCACGCATGCTTGATGGCAATCATGCTTTCAGAATCATCAGCAATATGCTTCGTCTGTTGCCATCTGATGCGCAGGCAAAGGAATATCCTGATGGCAGAACCTATCCGAATCTCTTCGATGCCCATCCGCCATTCCAGATAGACGGCAACTTCGGAGTAACAGCCGGTATCGCCGAAATGCTCCTGCAGAGTCATGATGGAGCTGTGCATCTCTTGCCAGCCTTGCCTGATGCCTGGAAAGAAGGAAGCGTAAAGGGACTTCGTGCCCGTGGTGGCTTTGTGGTGGATATGGACTGGAAGAATGGCAGACTGATGAAGGCGAAGATTCGTTCCACCATCGGAGGCATCCTGCGTCTCCGCTCCTACGTTCCGCTGAAGGCGAAAAAGCTGAAGAAGGCAGAAGGAACATGTCCCAATATCCTTTTGGCATCTGCAGAAGTGAAACCTGTAATGGAACAGCATCGGATAGCAGAAGGAGTGAAGGTTCCTATTTCTGACGTATATGAATATGACTTGGAAACAGAACCAGGAAAGACTTATCTGATTAAATAATGTCCTAAAATTACATTTGTTGCCATAAAAAGTATCATTTTGTCCACCTCAGGTTGGATAATTATTCGTACTTTTGTGGCAATATTTTTTATAATAATCTTTTAGACCTATCAATGAGAATGAAGAAATTATTATTTGCAACCTGTTGCATCGCTTTTTTGAGCGGTTCTTTGGGAGCAGCGGCGCAGAAAAAATCTGCAGCCAAGAATGTTCTGACACAGACTTTGAAAGGGAAGTCTTGGTCGGCAGATAATGGTAATGGTACCTTTACAAACCCTTTGTTTTATGATGAGTTTTCTGACCCTGATATCATCAGAGTGGGGGAGGAGTACTATCTAGCAGGTACTACGATGCACTGTGTGCCGGGACTGGTGGTGCTCCATTCCAGGGATCTCGTAAATTGGGAGTTCTCTTCCTATTGCTTCGACCGCTTTGATGATTCTGATGATTTCAATCTCCGCAATGGCAAGGAGGCTTACGGACAGGGTATCTGGGCACCTGCCATCCGATATCATAACGGCAAGTTCTATATCTTCTCCAATATCAACGGACATGGATTGCAGGTGTATATCTCGGACAGTGCCAAGGGTCCTTGGACGCATCATAAAGTTAATGGCGATATCTACGACCTCTCTGTGCTCTTCGATGAGGATGGTAAGATTTATGCCGTGCACAAGTATGGCAACGTGACCGTTACGGAGTTGAAGCCCGATTTGAGTGGTCCGGTAGAGGGCAGCAGCAAGGTGGTGATTCTGGAAGGCAATGCGATGGGTGAGGGACATCATATTTATAAAATCAATGGTATGTACTACATCCTCTCTGCAGATTATTCACCGATGGGCCGCATGCAGTGTGCCCGAAGCAAGAGCATCTGGGGACCTTATGAAACTTGCGTAATTAGCGAGCGTGAATCGTATGGTTATGCTGCTGGATGGAGCGTAGGTAACATGGGCATCGGTCGGCCTTTGCCGGAAGATGGTTTCAATTTCCAGAACAACAAGCCTAATGGTCTGAACCTGGGCTGTGCTACCATTCATCAGGGCGGCATCGTGCAGGCTCCTGACGGGAAATGGTGGGGTGTTTCGATGCAGGACTTCAATGCCGTGGGAAGAACGGTGTGCCTGTCGCCTATCACTTGGGTTGACGGCTGGCCTTATTTCGGATTAGAGAAGAACCTGGGACGTTCGCCTCGTACCTGGTTCAAACCGAATGATATGGTAAAGACACCACAGGCTCCATACGACAGATGTGATGATTTCTCGGGTAAAACTTTTAAACCGGTTTGGCAATGGAATCATAATCCGAATGACAAGATGTGGTCGCTGAATAAGGAGCGAAAAGGATGGCTCCGTTTGCATTCCATGCCTGCCAAGCAACTGCTTTGGGCAAAGAATACATTGACGCAGCGTGCCATCGGACCGGTATCTTATACATCTGTTAAGTTGGATGCTTCCCGCTTGAAGGTAGGTGATGAGGCTGGTTTGGGTGCCATCAATACGCCATATGCTTCATTGGGCGTTGTCAAGACGGATAAGGGATTGAACTTGAGATGTTATGACCAGAATACCAACAAGGAAGTGTTGAAGCCGTTGGCTAAAAGTAAGGTAGTATGGTTGCGACTTTGGGGTGATTATGACAAGAGCCAGTTGCAATATTCCTATTCTCTGGATGGTAAGAACTGGGAGAATATCGGTGAGCAGATGCTTTCACCTTATCAGTTGAAGACCTTCCAGGGTGTTCGTGTGGCACTTTATGCTTTCAACAAGAAGGAATTGAATGGCGGTGTGGCTGATTTTGATGATTTCAAGGTGGAGGAGCCGTTGGCAGACAGAACTGCCAATCTGCCTATCGGCAAGACCATAAGATTCTCTAATCTCGCTGATGGAAGTTTAATGGATGCTACCGGACATGGGTTGATGCATAGTTCCGGTAATCGAAACGACATGAGAAATCAGGTGAAGTTTGTTGTGGAGGATAGAGGTAAGGGAAAGATTGCTTTGAAGACAGCTGACGGACGATATGTTTATATTGCTGGTGCTGGTTTATCTGGTGATGTTCGTCTGACTTCCGACTCTTCCAAGGCAGAGGAGTTTGTATGGCAGGATATGCTTTATAACCGCTGTATGCTGCTTTCTCTGAAGACTCAGCGTTATGTGGGTAAGAATCCTGTGGATGGAAGTCCTTATTCTGCAGATTACCAAGGTGCTGATGCCGGCATGAAGAACGGATGTGTTTTCGGTTGGGAAGTTGTTGAGTAAAGATATCTGTTCTTTATAAATTAGAAGAGGCAGACTCTCGCTGTGGGGGAGTCTGCCTCTTTTTCTTATGTGATATTGTTCGATTATTCGAAATAGAATGTGAGAGCTATCATCTTGCTATGTGCTGACTTAGCTGATAGTGTATATGGAAGTGTACTCTTGTCTTTTATATTTTTGATGTGATTTTTATCGTATGTATCTGTTATTCCATACATGAATTTCAATTCAGGGCGAAGTTTGAAATAAGGCAGATAGAAATCACACCCCAATCCCAGTTCTAGGAACAGATCTGTTTTCTTCAGTTTGATATAATCTTCGTTCTTGCTGTTCAGATTCATCATCGGGTTGATTCCTGCCATGATGTATGGGCGGTGATTGTTGAATCTCTGTGCTGCAAATATCAGGTCGAGGGCACTGGAAATGTAAGCCGTCTTCATCTCCTGTTTCTGTTGGAGCGGATTACCGGCTCCATCTTTTTGTAGCATGTTGTAGAAGGAGAGATGTCGGGTACCGAAATACATGGCTGGTGCTATGCGTAGCTGGAAGTGGGTGTTGAGGCGGAATTCTCCTAGTACACCTACTGTAAATCCTGTATCCCATCTGTCCTGGTCTACTGTTACACAGCTTTGCTGCTCAATGCCGTCAGCATCAAGATAAGTCACCGGTCCTGCATTCTGGAATTCTACATCCTGGAAGTGGGTGCCTACTAATACACCGAAGTGGAATGGACGCAAATCGGTATAAGGACGGTTTTCTACCGTTCTTTCCTGTGCACCAGCCTGGATTGTGATGGCAAGGCTTATGATGAATGTCAATAGTTTCTGTTTCATATATTTATAACGGAATATTCCTCTTCATATTGCTTTCCGTTTTATTTCGATTATGTATAAATTAATCTAATTCTTGAAAATTCTTATACCTAATTGTAGGTATTTCAGAAATTATTATTATCTTTGCACCATAATTATTAGGTAATATACCTGATGTTATGAAGTAAGACAAATTAAAAGCATATTATACAAAAACATTATAAACATTTAAACATTAATAATTATGGCATACGTAATTGGTGACGATTGTATCGCTTGCGGTACATGTATTGATGAGTGTCCATCAGGTGCAATCTCTGAGGGCGATAAGTATTCAATCAACCCAGACCTCTGCACAGAGTGTGGCACTTGTGCTGATGTTTGCCCTAACGAGGCAATCAGTCTTCCTTAATCTTTAAGGATAGATACTTTTAGTTACATAAAACATTGAGAGCGGTTCCCTTGGGAATCGCTCTTTTCGTATTCTATTGTTTGAAGATAAGTTCTTCCTTATATCCTTTTATTTGCTTCCAGTATAAATCATTGAAACGAAAAGGGGATTGCATCAATAACTGATGCAATCCCCAATATGTTGTTGTTAATGTTATGCTTATTCACCTGGCTTGAGACCAGCCTTCTCGTAAGCATCGTTAGCCAACTTGTTCTGTGGATCAAGTTTCAGAAGCTTATCCCAGTATGGCTTAGCTGTGTCGAAGTCCTGCTTGTCGTAGGTATAGATGAAGCCCATATACTGGTAAGATGTCTTCAGGTAGCTGAGTTCATCCTCATCACACTGCTTTGCTTCCAGCTCATTGATTACTTCTGTATAAGCAGCAATAGCCTTGTCGTCCAACTCGTTCTGGAAAGCAGTGTTACCCTCCTGAAGCTTAGCAAATGGCTTCAATGTAGGATACTTCTCTGCTAACTTAGCGTATACGCCTATAGCCTTGTCGATGTTCTCAATCTTCTTGGCTGGATCTTTCTTAGCCTTGTTTACATAGATTTCAGCAAGCTTCATGAAGTCTGTAGGAGCTGCATTTGGATTCTTATCCATGTACTGCTGGTTGTACTCCAAAGCCTTGTCTTCATCGCCTAACTCCTTGTAAGCCTCAGAGATATACTGCAATGGCTTAGGATCGTCAGCTTTCATCTCCAATGCCTTCTGGTACTGAGCAATAGCCTCATTATACTGCTTGTTTCCAGCCAAAGCCAAACCATAATAAGCAACGATACTAGCATTCTTCTTGATAGAATCGGTATTCATTACGATGTTTGCATGCTGGAGAGCAGATTCAAAGTTCTTTACGTCAACAGCTGCGCGCATGGCCAAAACCTGCATAGCTGCATCCTTAGGGAACTTCTGGATACCAGTTTCGCAAAGGCTCAAACTTTCTTCCTTCTTACCAACGATATAAGCTGTGAAAGCATATTCGTACTGAGCATACTCTTCGAGTGTATTTGGCTTAGCCTTTGAGAAATACTCATAAGCCTTCTCGTAGTTGCCAGCGCTGAAGAAGTTGTGACCTGCTTCTGCCTCGATAGGGTAGTTAGGGTTGATTTCTCTCAGCTTGTTCAAAGCTTCCGCACTAGCCTGTGGGTCAATTTTACGGTAAACGTTAGAATAGCTGATATATCCCTGAGGATTCTTAGGATCCATTGTCATACACTGACCATACCATGTAGCAGCCTCACCACCATTGTCCTGCATTGCATAGATGTCGCCTTTCAGAATGTAAGCGTCACCATAGTTCTTGAACTTAGCGATGACAGCATCAGCAACAGCGTTAGCCTGATCATAGTTCTTGTTCATAGCAAGAAGGTTACCCAAAGCAACCAATGCCTTAGGATCCTTTTTAAACTCCTTCTGGTATTCCTTGATTTCCTTGGCAAAAGCCTTAGGATCAGCGTTACCAGCCTTCAATGTAGTCTCTATAGGCTTCAGCATGTCCTTATAGTTGACATCCTGTGCCATTGCAGGTGCTGCCAAACCCATGACGAGCAAACCTGCTACTAAATATTTAATTGCTTTCATAATTCTACTTTTTTATATGCGTCTCTTTCTTAGCGTTTTCTTTAGCGTTTTACATTAACGGTCTTTATAGTGATGTCACCTCTGTATGGAAGTAATCCGGTCTTGAATAGAATGAGCTGTCCTCTTGGACCTGAAATGTAGTTTGCAAAACTCCAAGGCAATGCCTTGTGAGGGTCAACTACAATTGCATATAATGTTCTAACGAACGGATATCTTCCATCCAGTAAGTATGCCTGATATGGTTGCCAACTGTTATATGGTTTTGCCACATCTTTGATGGATACTCGCATGACATGAATATTCTTCTTAAATGTAGTGTTGGTTGAATCACGGCGGTCGTTGAGCCAGTTAGATCCAATTACACCGATTGAGCCTGGGTTCTGATCCACATAGTCGATAACTTCTTTGCTGGTTTTTGCGGCCATGATTTTTGCACCCATTTTAGCTCCGTGCAGTACAGAGTCTACTACATAATTGGTTGTTGCAGAGCGGGTATTATCGAAAATAACTTCGATGTCGCCTCTCTTTGAACCTTTCACAATATCACTCCATTTAGTTGCCTCACCCGTAAGGATACGTTTGATATCTTTTACCGTAATACAAGTATCATTGTTTTGCTTGTTTACAATAAATGCCAATCCATCGTAACCGATAGGAAAAACAGAAGGAATTACATTGCTTTTAGACTTCAAGTAGGCTATTTCACTATCTTTCAAATTACGTGTAGTGAATAAAAGCGCTGTTTTGAAATCTTTAATCATCTGAAGTCCGGTGACTTCATCTGTATACTTCGGCTTGAGTTTAGCTTTTGGAAACTCATACTCAAACTGACTTTTTTCTTCGTCAATGATAGGACTCAAACTCTCGTCAGCCACAAATTCAATTGTGCCTGAAGTAGGAGTATCAGTTCTACCATCTTTGGCTTTCTTCTCGCCACATGACGAGAAGAAAGCCATTGATAGTACTGTTAATCCTATACCTAAAAAAATATAAGATGTTCTTTTCATTCTATTACTGCAATCTAAATACAACTGGTACAGTATACTTAACACGTACAGCAGAACCGTTTTGCTTACCAGGTTTCCACCTAGGCATGCTCTTAACGACACGCTGTGCTTCACGGTCAAGTGAAGGGTCTACGGAACGAGCTACCCTAACATCAGAGATAGAACCATCACGTTCTACCACGAATGATACGATAACACGACCCTGTACACCATTCTCCTGTGCAACGACAGGATACTTGATGTTGCTTGCAAGGTAAGACATCAGGGCGCCTTGTCCACCAGGGAATGAAGGCATCTCCTCTACGACGTCGAAGACCTTAGTAGCAACCTCAGGTTTTGGTGCTGGTGGTGGAGGTGGAGCTGCAACTGCAATATCATTTCTTACAGCTTCAACTGTACGGTCCTTCACACCTTCCTTGTTTTCCGTACCGACTGCAACTTTGTCATCCAGTTTATCCATCTGCTTAACCTGGTTTTCCTCTTTTACGAGTTCATCCTTCTTAATGACAGGTGCGGTAAACTTCTGAGTTTCGCGAGCCACAGGAATCTCCTTTTTCATTTCAACCTTAGGCTTCACTGGCTCCTTCTTCTTTTCTTCCTTCTTAGCCTGCTGCTGGAGTTTAGCCAACTCCATAGCTTCCATATATGCTTGCTGCTCTTCAGCCTGTTTCTGTTCAATAACCTTCCAAGCTAAAAAACCACCCACGAGAGCTGCAGCAATGACCAAGATAAGCAGAGCCTTGATGTTTCGACCAGAAGTACCCTTACGGAGCTGGTATGCACCATACTCCTTGTTCTTTCCGGCGAAAACCATATCGACCCATTTAGGATCGTAAAGATCAATTTTTGCCATTTCTTTCTTGTTTTAATTGTTAGTACACATCTTACATCTTAACGTTTCTAGACTTGAGAAGCTTCTCGTCGTCTCCGTTAATCTTATCGATGACATACGTACCAATGTTCAAAATCTGCATTTCATCGAGTGCATCAACCATATTCTTATATGAAGCATTATCTGTAGGCTTGATGACGATAGTAAGAGTAGGAATCTTTCCGTCCTTCAAGTTACCAGCCTTCAAATCGCTCAACTTCTTCTGATAGATGCTATCAGGATACTGCTTAGGATTCTTCTGACGATCCATGTTCAACTCCTTTACAGCAAGTGCGATTCTCTCTACAGGGCGTGTACCGTTTTCTGTAGCGTGCTCTCTCAAGACCTTACGGACACCCTGGCTTCCCCATGTAGTCTCCTTGATCCATGTAGGGTCATCGTACTTAGGAATACCAGCTCCATAATAAATCTTGTTGTCTGCTGTTACGTAGAGTGTCACAGTTTCAGAAGCCTTAGCTTCGTTCTTCTGATCTTCTTGAGTATTCTCATCATTACTTGGCATAGTCAGCTCCATAGTCTGAGGTTTGCTCAAAGATGTACACAGCATGAAGAACGTGATAAGCAGCATGAGCATATCCACCATAGGCGTAAAGTCTACGCGGACATTCATTTTCTTTTGTTTGCTTTCTTTCTTTGCCATTTATTCGTCCCCCTGTTGTTTTAACTGTGTAATCATATAGTAATGACTCTCGTCCATATCCTGGAGTTCGTTCATCACTCTCTTAACGGTCTTGTAAGGTGTAGAAGCATCTGCCTTGAGGGCAATCTTGATGTCTTCGTTTACGTTACGAGCTGCGTCAACCCACTGCTGGAACTCGCTCATACCGCCCTTAATACTGTCGAGAGGAATACCTTTAGTCTGGAGATACTGTGGACGCTTAGAAGCGTTCATTGTCAGATAAGTACCCAAGTCGCCCATTGGTACGCCGAACATACCTTCGCTCTTGAATGTCTCAATCTGCTTTGGGTTCAATGACACGCCGAATGCACCTGTCATTGTGCTCAGTGTAGCTCCCAACTGATCAGTATTATCAATACTCATAAATACTTGGCCCTCGCCGGTTGGATTACCGGCCTTGTCCTTTTCAGGACTAACCAAGATGGTCAAGACGCCGTTTTCTGGCACCTTAATCTCAGACACAGATCCTGGAGTGTTTACCTTTACAGGCTCATTCTTTACGAAAGTAGAGGTGAGCATGAAGAAGGTAAGCAGCAGGGTCATAACGTCTGACATAGGCGTCATGTCAATCCAGACGTCACTCTTCTTAATTTTTACTTTACCCATAGCGATAAAATTTTAAAGGGTTAGCAAAAATTAAGCCTCTTCTGCGTGGTTAGCTTCGTATGTCTGAGCAATTGAGTAACCTACCTCGTCGAGTGCGTATGTCAACTTATCTACCTTGTTGGTGAATGTGTTGTAAGATACAACGGCACACCATGATGTCAAGATACCGAATGCGGTGTTGATCAACGCCTCAGAAATACCTACAGAAAGTGCTGCTGAGTCAGCGCCACCACCTTCACCCATGGCCTGGAATGACTTGATCATACCGGTTACAGTACCGAGAAGACCTGTCAAAGTACCAAGTGTTACGATTGTAGCGATGATAGGCAAGTTCATTGTCAAAGTTGGCATCTCCAACTGAGTTGCCTCCTCGTGAGCCTGCTGGATCTTAGCTACCTTCTGAGCCTTCTTCAAAGATGCGTTAGCACCAGACTCCATAGACTTGTAAGCGTTCAAAGAAGCCATAACAACGTTAGCTACTGTACCGCGCTGCTTGTTGCAGAGCTGCTCAGCCTTAGCGAAATCGTTAGCGTTCAAAGCTGCCTTGATGTTTGCAACGAACTTAGGAAGAGCACCTGTACCTGTAGCGGTCTTAAGAGCCAACCAACGCTCGATGGTCATAGCCAACACTGTGAGCAACAATGTGTGGATAACTGGTACGATTACACCACCTTTGTAGATTGTACCCCAAATGTCTGCTGGGTGATCCTGTACACCTGGATCCTGGAAGTGCATGTCGTTACCGAACCATGTGAAGAACAATGTGAATGCGATGATAGCACATACCACGATGATCCAGAATGCGCCTCTTACTCCCTGAAAGCCCTCAGACTTCTTAGCTGGGGCTGCTTGTTTTGTAGTTGCCATAATTTTACTTTTTTTAAATTATTAGTTAATAAATTATTAATATTTTCTTTTTTTCTTTCTCGCTTCGTAGACCTTGAATGTGTCGTTTGTCAATAAACACAGTTAGGTTATCTATTTTGCTTTGGCAAAGATAATAAATTAAAGTTTACTATCAGCCTAATTAAGAAGTTTTAACGAGATATTGGCTTATTTTATACCAATATCTCGCATTTTTCTTACATTTTGACCCTTGAAAACGGTCTTTACGCCATTTTTTTATTTCAACTTGCCCAAAGCTTCCTTGATGCGCTTGATAGCTTCAACGATGTTCTCGTCGCTAGTTGCATAGCTCATACGGAAACAATCTGGATCACCGAATGCGTCACCACCTACGGTGGCTACATGTGCCTCCTCGAGAAGGTACATGGCAAAATCGGTTGAGTTGTTGATGGTCTTCTCGCCGTTGCTCTTGCCAAAGTAGCTGTTGCACTTAGGGAAGAGATAGAAGGCACCCTGTGGCATGTTTACCTCAAGGCCTGGAACCTCTTTAGCCAACTTTACAATCAGATTGCGGCGACGCTCGAAAGCTACGCGCATTTCCTCTACTGCACTCTGGTCGAGTGTGTAGGCTGCTTCTGCTGCCTTCTGGCTAACAGAACATGTACCGCTGGTATACTGACCCTGGAGCTTGTTGCAGCCCTTGATGATCCATTCCGGACCAGCCAGGAAGCCGATTCTCCATCCAGTCATGGCATAAGCCTTAGATACACCATTGGCAATGATTACCTGTTCCTTCATGCCTGGTTCCTGGGCGATGCTGTGGTGCTTGCCGATATAGTTGATGTGCTCGTAGATTTCATCAGCCAGCACAAATACTTCAGGATGCTTTCTGAGAACTTCTGCCAGTGCAGCCAACTCTTCTTTAGAGTATACGCTACCGGTAGGGTTGCTTGGAGAGCAGAGAATGAGCATCTTGGTCTTCTCTGTGATGGCATTCTCCAACTGCTCTGCTGTCATCTTGAAGTCCTGGTCGAAACCTGCATTTACAATGACAGGAGTACCGCCTGCCAGCTTCACCATCTGTGGGTAGCTTACCCAATATGGAGCAGGGATGATAACCTCATCGCCTGGATTTACGAGAGCCAATACTGCGTTGCAGACACACTGCTTGCCACCTGTACCAACGATTACTTCATTGGTAGTGTACTCCAAACCATTCTCGTTCTTTAATTTGGCTACAATTGCTTTTCGCAAATCAGGATAACCTGGTACTGGTGAATAACGGGAATAGTTCTCGTCGATAGCCTTCTTTGCTGCCTGTTTAATATTGTCAGGAGTGTTGAAGTCTGGTTCACCTACGCTCATGTTGATAACATCAATACCTTGAGCTTTCATTTCACTACTCTTCTGTGACATCGCCAGCGTTGCTGAAGGTGCCAATCTGTTTAAACGATCAGATAATTGTGCCATAATTTTATTCTTATATTTGTTTATCGTGTGCAAAAGTAAGCAAATTATTTCTTTTTCGGAAGGAAATTGAGCATTATTTCACGTTTTGTATTGAAATAATAACATAATTTTATTATCCGAGGTGCAAAGTGTGCCCCATGCGGTCTCTCTTGGTCTTGAGATAACGCTCATTGTACTTGTTAGGTACAACTTCGATAGGTACATTTTCTACGATTTCCAAACCGTATGCTTCGAGACCTACGCGCTTTACCGGATTGTTGGTGAGCAGACGCATTTTGTGCACACCGAGATGGCGGAGCATCTGTGCGCCGCAACCATAGTCGCGCTCATCTGGTTTGAAACCGAGATGGGTGTTGGCGTCAACGGTATCGTAGCCTTCTTCCTGTAGTTTGTAGGCTGCAATCTTGTTCATCAGACCGATGCCGCGTCCTTCCTGCTGCATGTAGACAACAACACCCTTTCCAGCCTCGTCAATCATCTGCATAGCCTTGTGGAGTTGCTGGCCGCAGTCGCAACGCTTGCTGCCCAGGATGTCGCCTGTTGCGCAAGAAGAGTGAACACGAACCAGGATAGGCTCGTCTTCTTTCCATTCTCCCTTGATGAGTGCCATGTGTTCCAGACCATTGCTTGACTGGCGGAACGGAATGAGGCGGAAGTGTCCGTATTCTGTAGGCATGTCAACCTCTTCGCCCACTTCGATGAGTGATTCTTTCTTGAGGCGGTATTCTATCATGTCTTTAATGGAAATAACCTTGAGGTTCCACTCCTTTGCCATCTTCATCAGCTCTGGCAGACGCGCCATGGTACCGTCTTCGTTCATGATTTCCATGAGTGCACCAGCAGGGTAGAGGCCTGCCATCTTACAGAGGTCGATGGCAGCTTCTGTGTGTCCGCTTCTTCTTAACACGCCGTTATCTTGTGCATAGAGCGGATTGATGTGTCCCGGTCTGCCGAATGTCTGTGGGGTAGAGTTCGGGTCAGCAAGTGCTTTGATGGTTTCGGCACGGTCGTGTGCAGAAACACCGGTAGAGCAGCCTTCCAGTTTGTCTACGGTTATGGTGAATGGTGTGCCTAATACTGAGGTGTTCTCTGAAACCTGATGAGGCAAGTCGAGTTCATCGCAGCGGCTCAATGTGATAGGGGCGCAGAGTACACCTCTTGCGTGTTTCAGCATGAAGTTTACTTTTTCTGCATCTATCTTCTCTGCGGCAATGATGAGGTCGCCTTCGTTTTCGCGGTCTTCGTCATCAACAACAATGACGAACTTTCCTTCCTTGAAGTCTTTTACTGCATCTTCGATGCTATTTAATTTGATTTCTGACATGTTTGATACCTTATTATATAGTTACATTTTATTTTTTCTGTTCTCTAATCCGATGGATGATGTCCGTGTTGGTCTGACTGATGACCTTGAGGTCACGGAACAGTCGCAGTCGGAATCGCCACATTCTCAAGTATAGCAGTGTGCCTACTGGGAAGATGATGGCTGCAATGATGTTGAGCCATTTCCGCTCGAATGGGCGTGTATGTGCCTTGACTGAAAGAACCGGATATTGGTTCATATCGTGCAGGATATACTTGTTGGCGGTGTTGGTCAAATCTTCTATCACCTCTTCCAATTCTGCATTGATTCTTTCTATCTCATGATCTGGCTCGTATTTGAAGAATACATTGATGAAGTTAGGAAGATGAACCAGTTTGTGCTCCTTATTATATAAGGTGATATCTTGGTTGATTCTTTCCAGTTTCTCTGCATCCGTCTGATAATCCGGATCGGTGATGATGACTTCCTTGCCGAAGTAATGGCGTTTCTGTCGTAAACCGAGCAGTTTCATGAAGAACTCTTTGTAAACATCCATGTTGAATACGGAAGAGTCGTTGGTAGCCTTGTAGGTTACGAAGATGGCAAGAGGTGCCAGTACGCCAGGCGCAAGACCTTTTCCGAACCAAATGGCCCACATGCCACTTCTGGACATTCTGTATCCTGTATTGTCGAGGATGAAGAATATGATGAACACAAGTACGGAGATGACGACAGGGAAACCCAGTCCTCCCTTTCGGATGATGGCTCCTAATGGTGCTCCGATAAAGAAGAAGATCAGACACGAAAGGGCTAGGGTGAACTTGTTGATAGCCTCAATCTTGTGCTGTCTTATCATGTAGTCTGCATCGCTCGTTGACATCGATTTGAAATCAAGGTCAGAAAGCTCCTGTTGTACGGTAGACTGTGCCTGGTTTACCGCCATGAGTTTCTTGTCTTGTGGCAACTTATTATATAAGGTGTCGAAATTGAGCTTTTCGCCCTTCTTGATTTCATTGAGAGAGTCTTTCTTGTTGATGCGCTGTACACCTCCATAGAATCTTACGTTGGCTTCGTTCAGATAGATTCTTCCGATAGAATCATATAATTGGTTAAGCGAATCGATGTCGTGGTTGATTTTCTCCAGACTTTTACCCTTTGCATTTCCTGAAAGCGAAGCTGCATCGGTCATACTGAAGTCTCCATCAAAGTCGAGAATGATTTTCTTGGAAACGAAAGTTTCTCGTCTGTATGGTACGGCTGCTGTGTTGGCAAGTGCGCTGTTTTGCATATTCTCAAACCATTCTCCGCTGTAGAGACTCAGAACAAGATGCTTCTTCTCTGCTGTACTTTGAAGCATGCCTGAGTCAGCCAATATGATGGCAGCATCTTCATAGCTGTCGGTCATACGGTAAATCATGATGCCGTAAAGCTTTCCGGTTTTCAAATCCTTCTTCTGCACATAAAGGTTGCAGTTTGGGATACCATCATAGAAGATACCTTCAGGAATTTCCAGTTCCGGGCTTTTCTGTTTCATGGAAATCAGAAGTTGCGCCAGTTTCATGTTCGACTTAGGTCCCACATTGTTCTGGAAATAGAATGAGCCAAACATGATGATGACTGTGATGACGATGAGTGAGCGGAAAGCCTGCATCAGTGAAATGCCGGCAGCCTTGATGGCAGTAAGCTCCGAACTCTCGCCGAGATTACCGAACGTCATGAGTGAGGACAGGAGAATAGCCAATGGCAGAGCCTGCGGTACGAGCATCAGACCCATGTACCAGAAGAATTGAGCCATCACGTCCATCGTGAGTCCCTTACCAATGAGTTCATCAATATATCTCCACAAGAACTGCATCATCAGCACAAACTGGCAGATGAAGAATGTTCCCATGAAGAGGAGACCAAACTGTTTGGCAATAAATATGTCTAATTTCTTAATTCTAAGCATTTCAATATTCTGTTGTTTCAGACCATTTTCTTATTTGAAATATTCGCAGGTCCGTTATTCAGCGTGCAAAGGTAATACAAAAAAATAAGAAAACCTTTATTTTTCGTTTTTTTTATATATATAATTAGGTGAAAGAGCGGCTGAAATGTGAGAAAAATGAGAAAATAAAACTTTTTTTGAAAATTTCTGCCGAAAAATTTGTTCAATCCAAATAAATGTATTACCTTTGCACCCGCAAATGAGAAATCAATTGCTTGGATGGCGGGATAGCTCAGCTGGTTAGAGCGTCGGATTCATAATCCGGAGGTCGAGGGATCGTGGCCCCCTCCCGCTACAAGATGAGAGACATCAACTTTTTAGTTGATGTCTTTTTTATGCTCTAAACTTTTCCACATTTATTCACTTCTCATAGAAAAGTTATCCACACAAGTGTTGATAACTATGTTATTCCGTTGGCTATCAGATGTTTTTCTTGTTAGTAACTGATGTGGATAAGATAAAAATGAAAGATTTTCCTATGTTTTTCTTGGTGTTTTCAGAATAAAATTATATTTTTGCACTACAAAAGAGGCATTTTGAATGTCTCTACCTTATAAACATAGAAATTGTATAAGCCGTATGAAACGTAACTTACACCTTATTATATATGTAGCTTTCATCGTGTTGCTGACCGGTTGTGCTCAGCAGCCTAGGAAGTTTGTCATTGGCGTATCCCAGTGTTCTGAAGATATCTGGCGCGATAAACTGAATAATGAACTCAAGATGGGCGAGTATCTCAACGATTCGCTTATCGTGAAACTGGCTTCTTCCAACGATAATAATGTGTTGCAGAACAAGCAGGTTAACCAGTTTATCGATGAGGGGGTAGATTTGCTGATAGTATCGCCTAACCAGTTGAGTGCTATATCCAAGGCTGTAGAGCGTGCTTACGATAAAGGTATTCCTGTGATTCTCTATGACAGGAAGACCAATTCTGATAAGTATACGGCTTTTATCGGATGCGATAACTATACGATAGGTAAGTCGATGGGAACTTTTATCGCCCAGCAGCTTCAGGGTAAGGGGCGCATCGTTGAAATCAGCGGTTTAGAAGGTTCTTCGCCTGCATTGGAGCGCCATCGTGGTTTTATGGATGCTATCAAACCTTATCCTGGGTTACAGGTTGTAGCCTCGGAGGGAGGAAACTGGAAGGAAGAGGGTGGAATCCAGGCAATGAAACGCATCTTGAAACAGACACAGGACTTTGATTATGTCTTTGCTCACAACGACCGTCTTGCCTGGGGTGCTTATGTTGCTGCCCGACAGATGGGTGTAAAGCGTAATTATAAGTATACCGGAGTAGACGGCATGGCAACCGAAGGTGGTGGTCTGGAACTTGTGCGCGATGGTATTTTCGAAGCCTCTTATCTTTATCCTACCAAGGGTGATGAGGTTATAGCGCTTGCCATGAAGATATTGAAGCATCAGCCTTATGAACGTGATAATTATCTGAGTACATCTATCATTACCAAGGCAAATGCAGATCTTACCTTGATGGAGGCTAGGGATGCCGAGCGCCAGGCGCGCAATCTGAAGACTTTGCATAAGCAGGTAGATCGATATCTGTCTGATTATAATGCTCAGAAAATCATGCTTATTGGTATGTGTCTGTTCCTGCTTGTTTGCCTTGCAGCGGCGGCTTTGATCTTCAGAGGTTATCTGGTAAAGGTAAAACTGAACGAAAAATTGGCTAAAACCAATGACGAACTGAAGCGACTGAATGTAGAATTGGGTGAAAAGAATGAGGAGATGAAACGATTGAATGAGGAGGTTTTGGAACTCACTCATTCCCGTCTGGTGTTCTTTACCAATATCAGTCATGAACTTCGCACGCCTTTAACCCTGATTGCCGACCCGGTAGAGATGCTGCTTGAAGATACCGGCATCAAGGGCAAGAGCCGCGAACTCTTGAAGATGGTGCAGCGTAATGCGCTTGCCCTCCAACAGTTGGTTGGTAACATTCTTGATTTCCGTAAGATTCAGAATGGCAAGATGGAGTTGAAACTTTATCGCTTCGACATTGTGAAGACTCTGATGATGTGGGTGAGCGACTTCCAGCTTACTGCCGAACGCAAGCAGATCAGACTGCATCTGAATGTTGATGACTTGAAAGGCAGCCATGAAATGATAGCCGATCAGGAGAAGATTTCCCGTATCGTATTCAATCTGTTGAGCAATGCCTTGAAATATACGCCTGCTGGTGGCGAAATCTTTGTATCTTTGAAAGATGAAGGTGCCAATCTCCGTCTTGACGTGAAAGATACGGGCAAGGGTATCTCGCAGGATGAGGCTGATAAGATCTTTGAACGCTTCTTCCAGGCTAAGGGTGCTGCCAGCGGTACGGGTATCGGTCTGGCTCTGGTGAAATCGTTTGTTGAGTTGCATCATGGTGAAGCTAGGGTAGAGAGCGAACTGGGTAAGGGCTCTGATTTTATCGTTGTAATTCCTCGTGAACAGGAGTGTGATTCACAAGTTATCCACAATGATGTGGATATTGTGGATAACTCTGTAAATGCTTCTGCGCCAGATGGTAAGAATGTGGTAGATGAGTCTGTTTTGCAATATATTGACGATGGAGACAGAAGTCGTGGAAAAGTACAGCAGTTGGTAAGCGAGAATACCAATCGCCCTACAGTTCTGGTTATCGATGATAATACCGATATCCGTCAGTATGAGCGTACGCTTTTGCAGGATGAGTATATTGTTCTTGAGGCCGCCGATGGTAAAGAGGGATTGTCCGTAGCTATAAAAGAGGTGCCCGACCTGGTGATCTGCGATGTGATGATGCCTGTTATGGACGGATTGGAGTTTACCGAACAGTTGAAGACGAATACCGCTACCTCTCATATCCCTGTTATTATGCTCACGGCGAAGAATCTGGAGGAGCATCGCGCAGAGGGTTATGAGCATGGAGCCGATTCTTATATTACCAAACCATTCCATAGCAAGGTACTTCTCGCCCGTATCGAAAATCTCTTGCGACAGCGTCAGCTTCTGAAGCATCTTTATCAGGGTTCGCAGGAGTCTGAGAAGGAGATTTCTGAGTCTCATCTGGAAGACCGTGACAAGCAGTTCCTCAAGCAGCTTCAAACCATTATCCAGCAGAACCTTTCTGATAGCGAGTTTGGAGTCGAGGATATGGGACAGCAGATTGGCTTAAGCCGTGTGCAGCTTTATCGTAAGGTGAAGGCGATGACAGGCTCTTCTGTTGT
>JAJWAL010000165.1:0-4095 GCA_021618535.1 Segatella copri
TACTACCTGATGGGCAGAAAGGATAAAGACCTGTCGCCTAAGGAGTTGTGGTAAAAAATCATTCAGCATACTCAAAAAGTTCACTACGCTAACGCCATTTTTTAAGGGGTTAGCGTAGTAGACTTTTACAGATTTATAGAAGAAAGAACGGAAAATCAGCTGTTAACTGTTAACTCTGTTAACCCCAGCTGTTCTTCCGCTCTTTATTTATTTTAGTATTTTCTCAGTTAGTTATTTCAAAATCACTAATTAAAAAAATCCCTGCGCTTGATTAACCAAGCTGCATAATCGGGAGTAATGGAATAAAGACACAAGCAAAACACTTCTGCTCTTGCTCCGTCTTGAGCAAGAGAAGCGTCTTTCCGATACGCCTTCTGCCTATCATTACAGTGAAAAGGGAATGCTTAGCCGATATTTCCCAGTTCCTGCGCAGTATCTCTATCTCCTTTTTCTAATCATAAAACTTCATAATGTAACAGCCGTTAAATTAATGTGCGTTAAATAAACAGTGCAAGATACAATATTTTGTCGTCAAAATCCCCAAATCTCAAAAAAAAACACACTTTTGGGGGATTTAAAGGCAAAAAGTAAAAATCTAAGATAAATTAATCAGTATCTATCGCACATATTCAACAATAAGTTTAGGCAATATGATTCCTTGAGAATATTTTTTTTTAGAAAACATTCTTGATATTCAAAAAGTTTTTGTATCTTTGCAACAGATTGGAAGACTATGCATCTATCCTTTCTTACAAGACATTAAATATTAAAAAATAAAAGAGCATAAGAAAATACATTTTAATAACATAATAAGAAATCGCGTTTGCTATTTATTCGGTTGATTCCTGAAACCTGAGAAATTTCATAGAAACACCTACCGAAAGAATAAGTCTGTAAACGTCTGCGCTTTGGTGTGGACGGGACTTATCGGTATGTGTGGGCTTTCTCAGGGCCTTGGAATCAGATAATTTGCCGTTCACGCCATTTTATCTTTTCCATAGTCCACCTAAGAAATCCCACGATTCCACCGCTAAGATAGTTTTCGCCCAATTAGCGCTTCAAAATGAAAAGACTCCATTCATTAGATGGGAGAGTTGTATCCATACTCTTCCTCTTTGGTGGTGTTGTATCCGTACATGCACAAGATAGCTTGTACCATACAACACTATCAGATTCTGTTGTCTCAGACAACACTCATCGTCTCAAGTTGAAAACATTAGTTGTACCCATTGTCCTCACTGGAACCTCAGCCTTCTATGTTCATAACGGATGGTTGACCAAACAACGTGAGAACATACAAGACAATTTATCAGCCAAGGGGAAACATAAGGTAAAAATCGACAATTACATGCAGTACTCCCCCATGCTTGCCGTCTATGGTCTCAACTTATTAGGTATTGACGGAAAGCATAAATTTTGGGACAGAACCGGTATTCTTGCCTTTTCGTATGCCACCATGGGAATAATCGTAAATAGTATGAAATATGCTTTTAAAGAAAAGCGTCCTGACAACAATGCCCGTAATTCATTCCCATCTGGACATACAGCAACAGCCTTCATGGGAGCTGAATTTCTATACCAAGAGTACAAAGATATTTCGCCGTGGATAGGATATTCTGGCTATTTGATTGCAGCTACTACTGGATATTTAAGAATCTACAATAATCGCCACTATCTCAATGATGTTGTTGCAGGAGCTTGTATTGGTATTATCAGTACAAAGTTTGCATATTGGCTTTATCCGAAAGTATTCACTAAATCCAAATGCCATCACTCTAACTTTCATACGATAAGCACACCTTTCTATGCAGATGGTAAAGTTGGTGTAAATGTCTGTATGTCTTTCTGATTATAAAGTATAATTCGTAAAATAATAAAACAATGAAAACATTACGTCTTTTAAAAATGGCTCTTTTCGCCATGACTATTAGTGTCTGTCTTATGTCTTGTTCAAGCAATGATGAAGATTTGTCAGTTTCTATTAGTGGAACTACATGGAAAGTAATATCTGTTGACGATGAAGACTTTAACGTCAACGAAAACATTACTTTTCATAAAGATGGAACAGCCACATTGTCAGCACATTCATGGATTCCAATAAAATGGATGTTCAAAGACAACAACTTGGTATTGTTTTTTGACACAGACTATACAAAAGGTAATTTCTCTATAAAAGGAGATGCTGCTACATATCTTTATGTATGGGAGTCAACAGAAGACAACACCCTTTACACTATGACACTTCAAAAGCAATAGACAACACGAAAAGAGCAGAAAGCAAACTGGGATCCAGTTACTTTCTGCTCTTTTAAGAATATATCTTCCTCTGTTCTTCAACCAAAGAACTACCTACTTCTTATTTCAGATTTCTATCCAAGAACTCCAATATCTTCTCCTGCGC
Organism: Segatella copri; assembly: GCA_021618535.1. Lineage (GTDB taxonomy): Bacteria > Bacteroidota > Bacteroidia > Bacteroidales > Bacteroidaceae > Prevotella > Prevotella copri_O. The sequence goes on from JAJWAL010000165.1 coordinate 2,402, forward strand.
CTTCAAACCGCAGGAATGAGGGATTTCCCAAAGCTCCGTATCCAGCAGATTATCTGCTCCCTGACTCTTCCAAACCTTATGCATTTCGGCGAAAGCATCTTTTACACCAGGCACGGGAAAGAGTTTGTCTTTTGTGCCATTGATGAAAAGCATCGGCTTCGGACAGGCGAGGGAGGCGATGTGCGGATAGTCTAGATACTGACGAAGAGCGGGAATGCAATTCGCAAAACCGCCATTCTCCTTCCTTCCGAACCTCCGGGTAAGCTGCGCATCGGTGGTAATCATCCAGCAGATGGAAGCACCCGCCTTGATTCTATCCGATAATGCAGAGAGCATCCACGAGCGATAGGCTCCCATCGAACAGCCCACGCATCCGATACGCTTCGCATCTACCATCGGCAGCGAAGCCAGGAACTCGGTGCTGGAAATATCATCGTAAGTCATGAAGGCAGAGAGGTCTCTACCCAGCATCATCATGTTGCCGGCTATCAGGTCGTATTTGTTTCTATCCACGCCCTCCTTGCGGCCTCGTTCTCCCCACATCGGAGCATCTGCCGAAAAGACCACGTAGCCATGTTTCGCCAGATAATCGCCCACGTACTGATTATCATAAAGCTGCCTTGCCCACGCATCCGCATCATCCAGAATCTCCTGACAGAGCGCTTGCTTCGTAGGGGAATCTTTTTCTTCCGGAGTAAAGAAAGGGCGAATCATCTTCTCCTTTCCGATAAAGAGATGAGCGCCATGATCATGAAGCGCATTCACCGTTGGGAAGGGACCCTTGCCGTCCGGAATCAGGAGATAAGCCGTAATTCGGGAATAGGCGTTGATATTAAAGGCGATTTTCTGCGCCTTATATCCGTCTCTCTGCTCCTCGCCCAAAACTTCCATATCCCAAGCCGCAGCCGCCTTCGGAGGCGTCATCATGCATTCTAATACCTTCGCCCTTGCCGCCTTCTTCCACTTCTTGAAGTTTCTGATAGGACTGTTGCCCCAAGCCATCGGATAGGTCAGTTCCTTTTTCAGCGTTTCTACATAGGTAGGAATCTCTCCCTGCCATTCATACTTCTCCCTCTTCTGGAGCTTCGACTTCGAAGAGGTCTGAGCAAGCGCCACCGACGCCTGCAACAATGCGATGATACTATATGTGATAATCCTTTTCATTCTATCTTTCTGTTTATAAGATTAGTTATTGTTTGCAAAATTAAGAAATTATCCGCAAAAAGAGCCCAATAATCTCAATATTTTTGCGTACCTTTGCCTAAAACATTCATAAACAACAGATAAACATCAATAAATAGAAGATAAAGCAATATGAAAATAGCAGTTTTTTGTTCGGCAAATAAGAATATCGACCCCGACTTCTTCAAGTTGACAGAAGAGATGGGAAAGTGGATGGCAGAGAACGGCCACGATCTGGTTTTCGGCGGCTGCAACTCCGGTCTGATGGATTGCATTGGCAAGGCGGTGAAGGCGAATGGCGGCAGAACCATCGGTGTGGTTCCTACGCTTGTAGAGCGAGGAGGCAGAACCTTCCCTGACCTCGACATCGAGATTCCGTGTGATAATCTCAGCGACCGCAAGGACCTGATGCTTGCCCAGAGCGACATCTTCGTAGCCCTTCCTGGCGGCATCGGAACCCTGGATGAAATCTTCACCATCGCTGCCGCCCACACCATCGGCTACCATCACAA
>JAJWAL010000044.1:0-22806 GCA_021618535.1 Segatella copri
TCAACCTTCACCAGGAATAAGACTCTAGGTAGTAAACTAAATATAGGAAACTACAATAAGGAAATGTCGCGCCTGTAAGGGCAAAAGCTTTAGTGAGACGTATCGGTTCGTTCCACAGGGTGAAATGAAGCGTTTCTCCGCTTGAAACAAACAGTTTCGTGGTATGAAACAAAATATTTCATGCCATGAAACCGTAACCTTTTGTGGTTTAACTATTTTAGTTGACCACTTTTAGTTTTATTTGTAAGACGAGTTGACTCGGTTAAAACTTATTTATAATTCACGTTGACTTTCCTGATGCCATCCATCGCAAGCTTTTCAATGATATGCAGTATCTGATAGAGTGTAGTGAGAAAATCGTGAGGGATAACCCCAAATCGTGATGGATAGCGTGATGGATTTTTCCGTTTTTGAAGTATCTATCACGCGATTCAACTATCTGTATATTAATATGTTAATGGGTATAAGAGATGCAAATCGTGATGGATGATAGATAATTACATAAAATTTGTTCGTATGACGGCTGCGCTGGGTAACTTATATGGCTGTATCGGGTTACTTATATGGCTGCATCGGGTTACAGATATTACTGCATCGGGTTACAGATATTACTGCATCGGGTTACGGATATTACTGCATCGGGTTACGGATATTACTGCATCGGGTTACGAATATGGCTGCATCGGGTTACAGATATTACTGCGTAAGCTAACGGAGACGTATCTGTAAGCTTATCGAGACGTCTGCATCAGCTAACTGAGACGTCTGAACTCGCTGACAGAACTACTTGAGTTGTCTTACTTAACCACTTGAGTTGCTTGATTGAACCACTTGAGTTGCTTGGCTGACAACATAAAACATATAATTTCTGTCTCTGTCTGCATCCTTATCATATTCCAAAAGGGCTGCAAACGGCATTGTTACCGTCTGCAGCCCTTACTTATATTAGTATCAGGAGCGTAAAATTACACTCCCTGACCTGGGTAGTTCGGATCATTCGAGCCGAAGCCTGGACCCATACTATCCCATTCTTCTTGCGTTATTCCTCCACCGGTTTCTCCTCCACTTCCTGCCAGAATGCAAGGAGTATTCATTTCAAATACCTGAATTGCAGGTGATATATACTCTTTCTTTTTCATAATACCTTGTTGATTAATTATTTAACACTAAATTTCTTTCCATTCTTGATATAGATTCCCTTGCGAGGTGTTCCCATTACGCGCTGGCCCTCTAAGGTATAGATGGCTGATGAACCAGTCTGTTTGCCATCTCCTAAGCTGATAATGCGGACACCTGTAGTAGAACTGTCATCAGGCAAACCGATGCTGAACAGCATGGTACGTGAAGAAGCCGACTGCGATGGCTGGACGTTCAGATACATGCGATAAGGAGACAAATCACCTGTGTGGATACCAAACTTACCATCTGCACGGAAACTGTAGCTTCCCTCTGCCATAGGAGTGGTAGTATAAACGCCACCTATTGAGGCATTTGTCAGTTCATGGCAGATAGTCATAAAACCACTCTTACCATCCCAGTCTCTCAGAGTCAGCGACTTGGCTGCTGGATTTGCAAAGAAGTTGGCGTTGTACTCTACATTCTGTGCCGTTGCAACCAATTTCTGAGCAGTGCCCTCTGCACCAAGCTTAACAATCATCGGTGTACCAGCCTTGATAACAGTCTGCTCATCGAGCATAAGAACGAATTTCAATACACTTGCATCATTTGTAGGCATGTGAATCATCATATCTCCTACCGGATAGCACTTCTCTGCACCAGCAACATCAGCTGCTTTGATATCGAAAGGAAGACAGAGTGTTACATAACCCGTCTGTCCCTCAGTAAGCTGACGGCTATACTGCAGGTCCTTTACCGTGAACTTAGCCTGGGTGTTGATGGCTAAAGAAGCATCATCGGTAAGGATCAGATCCTTGACATAGAACTTGCCATCTTCTGCCTTAGCCTCCAGTGTTCCATCTGCATCTGCGAAATACTTATGAAGAGTGCAGCCTTCGTTGCGGCAGCCCATGTGGTAGATGTGCTTGGCTGAGTCGAACTCAGGACTGGTTATAGTGGCAGATGCTACGTGAATTAATTCACTATCAGAAGAACTGTTGCTATATGAGGAAGCCGTTCCATCGCAGTAATTGAATGTTCCATTATATACAGTATTGCCCTCTTCTGCAACAAGCACAGGATAAGCATCTGTGCCGAGTTTCTGATACCAAGCCAGTTCACCTTCTGATTTGCTTCCGTTGAGCAGGTAAGCCACCTCGCCGCTGTTCAGCTGCTCTGCGGTGAATGCCTTGACCACGTCAGCTTCATTCTTACCGTCAGGATAAGTCAATGAGCCTTTTCCGATAGCCTTGACAGCATTACCTGTCTGCTCAATTTTATTGATGGTAAGCTTCGCGCTGCTGTTGTATGCCAAGATGCCAGAAGCGGTGCTGGAGGAATCTTGTATGCGTCCAACAAGGAGACCGGCACTCTCTGTATCAGAAGTAGCAATAACATTACCAGTGCCAAGCACATTGTTCAGATTACATATATAACCATCTCCTATCAGGTTTCCGACAAAATCAGCTCCAGTTATATCGCCATAGTTGGCACAATTCTGAATGGTTCCTGAGTTAAAATATCCAGCAATGCCGCCAACGCATTCCTCACTTCCTGTTACGACACCATAATTGGCGCATGAAATGATGGATTTGACGGATTGCCAATAGTTACCTACAATACCTCCTACAACATTTGCACCATTCACCTTTGCATGGTTTTCGCAGTTGCCGATGTCGCCACTTGCCATTCCTGCTATTCCGCCAACGTAGTTTTTTCCTTCTACCGAACAGTTAGCCAAGATCTTGATATTTTCAATACAAGAGCCTGCAACTCCTACCAAAATTCCAGTACGATAATCATCAGCAGTAGTCTTTACCTTTGCATTGTCGAAAGTGATGTTCTTGATGCTGCCCTTTTCTGCATAGCCGAAGAAACCGGCTTCGCAGGGGATACCGATAAACTCAGAGATGTCATTGATGTAGAGATTTCTGATGGTCTTCCCGTTGCCGTCAAATGTACCTTGGTACATATTTTCAATATTATCAGAGTTACCGATAGGAGTCCAACTGACTTCTTTAGTATACTTGGTGCCATCCTTCGCATGGCAGAACTCTGCCAAGTCAATATCTTTAGTCAGCGTGGCTGAAATAGTAGTATAACCACTATTCACCTGGTCGCGGAACCACGCCAGTTCGGCAGCTGTGGATATCTTATAAGGATTGTCTACTTTGCCATCACCACTGGCAGGCCGCTTCGGTGTTTGTGCCCATGCCCCCCCCATAAGGCATGAGGGTAGCCATCACGAGCAGCAGCATCGTGACGAGCCAATTCTGTTTGTGTAATTGTTTCTTTTTCATACACGTTTTGTTATAAATAATTAATGTTAATATTTTTTCTTATATATCTGCTTGCCAATTTATCGCAAAGATAAGGAGCTTTCCTCTATGATGGGATAGGCTTCGCCATCATGCCCATTGGTTCATCAGAACGAAGATCATTCCTAGAAACATAAGAGGCTTGCCAGCATGATGAACAGGTATGCCGAACAGCAATCCGGCATGACTCCAATCTCGCAATCATGCTGCAAATATACAAAAATAATTTGGAAAAAGGTGTCGCATTCCCCTGCCTAGGTGTCGCATTGCTATCATTTAGGTGTCGCATTGGTGGGGAATGCGACACCTGAAAGGGGCTATTCCCGATAAAAATGTCTCTTTTCTCTTGTATTTTTCAAAAATTAACAATTTCTGCTTTCAATCATCCAAAGCTGAATTTGTAGCCGGATAGTCACTCTCTTCCGTCTCTCAGAGTCTCCTGAAAGTCCGTTTTGCGTGATGCCAATAATACGAAAAAAGGGGCAGCATGTTCGTTCTACAGTCCCTAGATATAACCTTCGCGAAGCCTGTAATGAATCTTTTTATCGCACCCTTTAGAAAGATATAATTGTAAAGATTATGTATCTTTTATGGTATTTATATACACCTCCAAGAATACTGCTCAACTACCCATGTACGGCGAAACGCCGTATCAAGTATATCAACTCGCTGATTTACAGCATATTGCTTACTCGATTTTGCATATAATTTAAGTACAAACTGAAGGTCCGTTTCAAAAAGATTTTGAGAATCTGGGGGAATTTTAGGCAAAAAGATTTTGAGGAAAAGAATATTTTATGTATATTTGCCCCCAATTGTAACATCAACAAGTAAAGATTTTGAATATATTCATTATGAAACAAAGGAATACAGACATCGACTGGATAAGAGCCATACTCATTATTCTCATGATATTGATTCATATCGTGAGTTTCGGCAACGCATACCCCCAGCTCAAGGCAGGCATTCTCTCGTTCATGATGCCTACCTTCCTCATCATCACTGGCTATCTCGTGAATATTGAGAAAAGCCCAAAGGAGATGGGAAGATACCTGATGTGTCTCGCTTTGCCTTACGTCATCATGGTGACCGGTTTCTCGGTCCTCTCCTATTTCATGCCGGTGAGAGATGGCATCACGGAAGTGTCACTCTCTCAGATTTGTGAGAAGATATTCGTTACTTCCATCGGTCCCTATTGGTTCATCCAGACCATGATTATCTGCGGCATTCTCTATTACGTCAGTTTCAAGGGAGCAACCTGGGGAACCCTCAGACAGGGAAAAACGACGATGAGCACCACCACAAGCCTCTTTATCTTCGCCACCCTACTCCTGCTCCTGTCCAAGACACCCGCTCTTTCGCCTAGTGCCGCCACCTATTATTTCATCGGAGCGGTACTCAGACAATGCCATATCGGCTTTGACAGAATTTTCCGTCCTTCACCGGTTGCCCTGCTGCTCTGGATCAACTTGCTGGGCTTGGAAGAATGGTACGACTGGGGCACGCTCGCCATCGTCTTCTCCTGCTGGTGCTGCATTTCATCCCTGATGTGGATACACAGCCTCATCAAACGCCTACAGGATAATGCCAGCGTCCGAAAGACAGAAGACACCTTATTATATATAGGCCGCAACACGCTGCCCATCTACCTCTTCCACCCTATCTTTACGATGGCAGCCAAGTTTTATCATCCCCTCTTTAGCTGGGACAGGAGCGAAATCTGTTTCGCCCTCGTTACCATTTTCATCGCTATAGCCGGAAGCATCGGCATCGCCAAGATGATGGAGAAGACCCATCTGGCTTATCTCTTCGGAAAAGGAAAGATGCTGAGATAAATAATACCACGATATATTTGGTAATTTGGAGATTTTGAAGTACTTTTGCAACATGAATATCAGGAACAAGATAAATAATATGGATGATGCCAAGCGAGAGAAGCTGGGCGAAGTCATCAGATTCGGAATCGTAGGCGGACTGGCTACGATACTGCAATATGTCATCTACCTGGCTATGATGCCGGCGCTGGCCCATTTCATCCCCAACATGGGCGACCACAGTCTGGCTACCACCGCCAACACCATCGCCTACATCGTGAGTTTCATCTTCAATTTCATCGCCAGTACCCGCTATACCTTCAAGGTAAAGGCGAATGCCAAGCGCGGAGCAGGATTCACCCTCTCCCACATCGTCAACTACTCGATGCAGACCCTCTGCCTCAACCTCTTCGTAGGCTTGGGTCTAGCCAAACAGCTGGCTATGATACCCACCCTCTGCATCTGCATCCCGGTAAACTTCCTCCTGGTAAGGTTCTTCCTGAAGAAATAAGGGGATTCCCAAAACACGATAAAAGAAAGATATGAAAAAGATATTCGATATTTTTAAAATCAAGAAAGAAGAAAGAGTTTCAGCACTCGTCGCACTCATCATAGCATGTGCCCTCAATGCCCTGACTGTCATCAAATACCACAGCCAGTTCTCGCAGATTACAGATAATTATCACAAACTCTTTGTCAAGACCTTCCATGTGGCAGGTTTCGACCCGCTTACCTATAGCATCGTATCTCACTGGGACACAGAATATAACGTATACCGCCACCCGCTGCTGGCGTTCTTCATGTATATCCCGAATCAGATAAATCAAGGATTGATGATGCTTACCGGCATCAACTGCGTTCAGTTTGTCGTGGGAGCTATCCTGGTGTTCTGCGCCTTCTATTCCTTCATTTTCCTTTATCGTATATTCAGAGAAGTGATTGGTACAGAGCGCTTTGATGCCAACCTGCTCTCTGCCTTCTATTTCTCTTTCGCCTATGTGATGGTTTCAGCGATGGTACCCGACCATTTCATCATGTCGATGATCATACTCCTCTGTACCCTGTATATCACAGGCGTATGCATGAAGAAAGGCAGACAGCTTACCATCTGGCAGACTATCCTGCTCTTTGTATTTACAGCGGGCGTATCGCTCAACAATGGTCTGAAGACCTATCTTGCCGCCCTTTTCACCAATGGCAGAAAGTTCTTCAGTATCAAATACTTCCTGATAGGAGTCATCCTTCCTGCCGCACTCATGTGGGCTTTCGCCAGATGGGAATACCGCACCTTCGTATGGCCTAAGGAGATGGCAAGACACGAGGCTAAGATGAAGAAAAACAAGGAAGCCACAGCCAAGATTTACCAGCAATACCGCGACAGCACTGGCGTGAAAGACTCGGCAAAGGTAGAAACTGCCGTCAGGAAAATCATCAAGGATAAAGCGCATGCCAAATATGTTCGTGACCATAAACAGATATGGAACAAGAACACGGGCAAGCCTATCGCCAAGGGCGAATTCATGAACTGGACCGACAAGACGACCTCTCGCTCGCAAACTCTGGTCGAGAATTTCTTCGGTGAAAGCATCATGCTGCACCAGCAGAACCTTCTGGGCGATGTATTGCGCAACCGTCCGGTTATCGTGAAATACCAGTCTGCGCTCAATTATGTGGTAGAGGCATGCATCGTTGTGCTTTTCTTACTTGGCATCCTTGCCGGAAGAAAATCAAAGTTTCTCTGGCTCACCCTGACATTCTTCCTGATGGATGCTGCCCTCCATATCGGTTTGGGCTTCGGTATCAACGAGGTATATATCATGACTGCCCACTATATGTATGCCCTTCCTATCGCCATCGCCTTCCTGGCGCTCAAGGCAAAAGGAAAGAGCCTGAAATGGGGCTTCAGAGGATTGATGCTCGCCATCACCCTCTATCTGTGGATAAGCAACGGATATCTGCTGGTAGGCTACATGCTAGGATAAATATTAGCAAGAAGCCTTGATCCAGCGGATGATATCCTCATGCTTCATATCAAACTTACGGGCAAAGAGGCGGTTGCTTTGTTCCAGCTCCTCTTTGTCTGCCAAAGTCCAGACGTATGGATTGCCCCGTTTCCAGTCGATAAGTCGCATGCAGCCCTCATATTCATCTTCTTCAGAATACAGGGCGGCCCGGAAATCGGGCTGATTCCATACCAGGGTCTGCAGGAAGAACTCATCAGGGCAGAAGGTATAATTGAATCTTTTCAATACAAACGGCTTCTGGCTCACCACATACTCCACGCATGCCTGCGTGATGCTCACCCAGTTGGCACCCTTGGCAAATTCCATCTTCTGGCGATGCAGGAACGGCATGAGCAGCATCGAAAGATATTTATTCAGTCGCCTGGTAATGGCATTCAAAGCCCCATACTTCGAGCGGGTAAGACTGGTAAATAGCCAATAACGCATCATCTTCCGGCGGCAATCCCATTCAAATTCCTCACCATGATTGATGCCCACAAACTCCTTACCCTGATGCTCCCAAAAGAACTGATGGATGTAATCCTGCGATTTGATAGGTAAATCCTGACCACTCAGCAGATGGTAGTAGGCATAAGGCCCATGCTTCAAAGCCTCCTCGAAAAGCACATACTCCGCCTTAATCTGGCTCAGATTTCCCCAACGCACATCCACCCTCTGTTCCAACACAAAGAGGCGTGCCTTGGAAAGAACCAGCGGTTCAGCACCATCCAGCATATCCGACTTCCGGTCGATATGCAGAAATATATCATTGCGCTCATCATCGAGCATCGACAGCAATACCCTGAGAAGCGGTAAACTGCCATGAGCCATTATCAAAAAAGCATGTTTCATTGTCATTATTTATCTTTATTATCCAACTGTCCGTCCTGATGACTTTTTCATCATCATTGCGACAAAGATACACCAAATAAAAGAGAATACAAAATAAAACTCCGTTTTTATCAGAAAAAAGACACAAAATAGAGCCTTTCTTTTTGAATATTCAGAAAAAACAATTACTTTTGCAGCGCTAAGAAGGAGATGCGGCATGCATCAGCCCAGCAAAAAAATAATCAGAGAATGAACAATATATTTAGAATTAAAAAAGAAGAAAGGCTCTTTGCCTTGATTACACTCATCGTTATCATCGCCTTCAATGTGCTGATGATAACCTATCATTTTGATGATTTCGGCAAACCGAAAGCAGGATTCTGGACGCTCTTCACCAAGAACTTTCAGATTTCAGGTTTCGACCCCTACACCTACCTTACCCTCTCGAAGTGGAAGGTGTATTACACGGAGTATCGCCATCCCATGCTCCCTTTCTTCCTCTATCCTTTCTCGCTACTGAACGGCTGGCTGATAGAACTCACCTCCCGCAACTGGGCAACCACCATCGTGGCGGTGATGATGACATTCTTCTCCACCTACTCCACCCTCTTCTTCCGAAGAATCTTCAGAGAAGTGATGCAGCTGAAGGCGATAGACAGCAATGTGCTTACGGCGATGCTCTTCTCCTTTGCCTATGTCCTGCTCGTCACCTTTGTGGATGACCATTTCGGCATGTCGCTTTTCTTCCTGTCGATGACACTTTATCTGGCAGGCAAGCAGCAGAAGGAACACCGCAGCATGCCTTGGTGGCAAACAGCCCTGCTCTTTTTCTTCACGGCAGGCATCACGCTGAGCAATGGCGCCAAGACCTTCCTTGCCGCCCTCTTCACCAATGGCAAAAAACTCTTCCGTCCGAAATATCTGGCTTTGGGCATCATTTTGCCTACCCTCCTGATAGGGGCTGCAGGCATCTACCAGAACAAGGCTTTCATCATTCCGAACCGTCTGGAAGGAGAACGGCTCGTTGCCCAAAAGGCTGCTAAAGACAGTACTTTTAGGGCAAAGATGGAACAGAAACAAAAGCACGATAAGGCCATCGCAGGCAAGAATATCCAGAAACGGGGCATGCTTTCATGGGCTGATATGTCTATCTCACGTTCTGAATCACTGGTAGAAAACGTTTTTGGCGAATCGCTTATCCTGCACAGGGAGCATCTGCTGGAAGATATCCACAGTCACCGTCCGATATTCGTGAAATACCAGACGCCCGTTCCTTATATCATAGAGGGCATCATCGTGATTCTGCTGTGCATGGGCTTTTGGATGGGAAGACGCTCTGCCTTTCTCTGGCTTACAGCCTCATGGGTGGCATGCGATGCCTTCATTCATCTGGTCATGGGATTCGGACTGAACGAGGTTTATATCATGGCTGCTCATTGGGCATTCATCATTCCGGTTTGCATCGGATACATCATCAGAAACTGTCAGGAGAAATATCTGCCTTATCTTCGCGGAGGACTCGCCATCATCACCATCTTCCTGTTCTTCTATAACAGCACGCTGATATTCCAGTATCTCACAAGATAAGAACGGGAATCCGGCAAGATAAAAAAGTATCTTAGATTAAAACATCATGCTGAAAATAAGTATCTTAACTCCCATTTATGGGGTAGAAAAATATATCGAACAGTGCGCCCGGTCATTGTTCGAGCAGTCGTATGTGCCTATCGAATACATCTTTGTAGATGACTGTACCCCCGATAAAAGCATCGGTATCCTGCAATCGCTCCTGAAGGAATATCCTGAAAGAGCACAGCAGGTACGTATCATCCACCATGAGAAAAACCGGGGTGTGGGTGCCGCAAGACAGACGGCATTGATGGCGGCTACAGGCGATTATCTTCTGTTTGCCGACAGCGATGACATGCTGCCAAAAGATGCTGTGAAGAAACTGGCAGAAAAAGCAGATAGTAGCCATGCCGACCTGATTGATGGCGGCTACAGGGAGTGGTGCGATGGAAAAGCAGGCATGCTCCAGAAACCTTTTGAAGTTTCTGACGGGAAACTGCTCAAACTGCTTGTCTGCCAGAACATCATCACCAACCGGCTGTGGGGTCGAATCTATAAGCGTTCGCTTATCATGGAACACAGGATATTCTTTGAAGAAGGCATCAACTATGCGGAAGATCTTTTCTGGAATGCCCAGTTCATGTTCTACGGCAAAAAGGTGAACATCGATGATACGGTATATTACTATCGCACCGACAACGAGAATTCCTACAATCACAACATCTCTGAAAAGAACCTCCTGTCATACTTCAGGTCAACCCGCCGACTCATCGATTTCTTCGAGCAGAACGATACGGAGCACCAGTATCTCAGGGCCACCGAGATAGGCATCGTCAATGCCTACCGCTGGGCGGCAAATGCCCATGTAGCCTTCGAAAAGGTGGATCAGGCACTCGTCTACAAGCCTAAGAGCTGCCTCATCCGCCTCATCATCAAGCTCATCAAAAAGGGGGTACCTGTCAAGAAGGTGAATCTTATCTACCTCGCTTACAGAAAGCTATACACTCTTCTAATATCTGCACCTTCAGCAGTTTCATGATACAGAAGTAGATGGTGGCTGAAACCAGCAGACGAACCAGCAGCAGGAGATAGATGTTCTGCAGGCTGCGGGTGATAAAATAGGTAACCGCCATCGTGGCTGCCGCACAGAGCAAGAATGGCAGGATATCCTTTGCCACATCACGGAACCGCAAGCCGGCAACACGCTTCATCATCCACTGCCAGACCAGAAGCCAGGCAATGATAAATAAGGTGTAGGCTATCACCATGGTCTGGATGCCATATTGATGACAGAACAATACCAACGCCAACAAGCCCACCACCTGACCGATGTTGCACCACATATACACATCAGAACGCCCCTTGCTGATGGCAAGGTTCTGATAGAGCGTATAGATAGGCATAAAGGCACCGCTCACACAGAGGATCTGCAACAGCGGCACACTGGCTATCCATTTCTCATGAATCGTAATCAGAATGAATTCGCGTGATACCAAAGTCAAGCCAAACATCAATGGGAAAGAAAGGAATGCCGTAAAGCGGAGCATCTTTCTGAACACCAGCAACTCGCGGTTCTTATCGTCCTGGATAGAAGCCAAGACGGGCTGCGCTATCTGTCCCACCGTATTGGCAACAAACGAATTAGCTTTGGTATCCCAATTGTATGCCTGACTATAGTTACCCACATCATTAATCGGATAGAATCGACCGAAGACAAAGGTCAATACATTGTTGCTCACCGTATTGATGATGTTTGTCACCAAAAGTTTCACGCTGAATCCGAACATCTTTCTCACCGGTCCGAAATCGATATGAAAGTTCGGGCGCCATCCTGTATAATAATATCTTCCGATGTTCAGTACGAGGATGAAGATAACCTGCTGCCAGGCAAGACTCCAATAAGCCATGCCGTTGAATGCCAGCACCAGTCCCACGACATTCGAGCTGATCAGAGCCATGAAATTAACGATGGTTATCTCCTTGTTCATCATGTTCTTCATCATATATCCGTTTTGGGCGATGCCAAACGAAGAGATGAAGAAACTCAGGAACACGAAGCGCGACAGCGCGGTGAGACAAGGCTGATGGAAGAAATCTGCTATCAGCGGCGCACAGAAAAAGAGCACCACATACATGGTAAGACTCACCAGGACATTAAACCAGAACACCGAGTTATAATCGTTGTCGGTGGGTTTCCTGATATTCACCAGTGCCTGGGTAAAACCGCTACTCTGCAGATTGCCCGCTATCAGGGTGAATATGGTGAGGATGCCGATGATACCATAATCGGCTGGCGACAACAAACGCGCCAAGAAGATGCCAAAGAGGATATTGAGTACCTGGGTGGAGCCACTGTTCATCGCTCCCCAGAACAATCCCTTGGCGGTTTTTTCCTTTAATGATTCTGCCATCGTTTCTATCTGATAAATATGGAATATTACTTGTTTTTACTTTTTAGAATGCAAAAGTAGCATAAATAGTTTGAAGTTCAAAACTTTTTGCTTACTTTTGCAGCCGTAAAACAGAAAAAAGTATGGATATTAAGAACATCAAGAAGGAATGGAACGCCACAATACTCGATATATTGAAGGCTTTCATCGAAATCTGCAACAAGTATCACCTCAGATATTACTGTTGTGCCGGAACAGCCATCGGAGCTGCCCGTCACCACGGAATGATTCCCTGGGACGATGACATCGACGTACTGATGCCACGCCCCGACTACGACCGTCTGCTCGAAATCGCCAAGCACGAAGACTTTGGCAAATACGAGGTTGTAACTCCCTACAACAATGAGTCATACCCTCTGTATTTCTCCAAGCTCGTGAATCGCGAAACCACGCTTATCGAGGAGAAGGAGCGTCCCTGCATCATCGGACTTTACGTAGATATCTTCCCTCTTGATGCTACCGACGATGACCTGGAAACGGCAAAGGCGCTGTATCGCAAATATTCCAAGACCATCAACCGTCTGAACGCCGTAACCACCCACAACACCTTCATCGATTACATTTCCCTGCTCCTGCACAAGGAGACCTGGGGTCGCTTTGCCATCAAGACGCTCGCCTTCTTCTGCCGGAGCAAGATGCGCCACCGCCTCATTCAGCAGATGGACGAGATGAGTCACCGATATGACTTCGATAAGGCGAAGAACGTATTGGTGAATACGGGTTCCTACCACTATAAGGAGATTTTCCCGAAGGAATGGCTGGGCAAGGGAAAGGAATTCCCATTCGAGGATACCACCGTCTTGCTGCCGGAGCAGGCTGATACCTATCTGCGCCACTTCTTTGGCGACTATATGAAGTTTCCACCCGTAGAACAGAGAGTAGAGAAACACCTTCGCTACTATCTGAACATGGAAAAGCGGGAAACATGGGATGAGATTAAAAGAAAGCTTTAGCCTTCCCTCACTTCCTGCAAGGTATGTCCGAAACCTTCTTCTACATCAAAGAGCGGTTTCCAGCCTAAAGCCTTGAGTTTATCCGTACTGAAGGTTGCCTTGGTGATAGGCGTGGTATTGCCCTGCTGCGCATCCGCCTCTGGAATATCAAACACCACCTTTCTATCCGCTTTCCGGGCTATCAGCTCTGCCAGTTGGCGGATAGAGACATTCGATTCTGAATGAGCCACATTATAGGCATTCCCCTTCTCTCCATCCAGCAGAAGGCGCAAGATGGCGTGGGCGGCATCTACCACATAAAGCCAGGAGCGGAAAGCCTCACCCTTGCTCTTCAGGACGATATCCTCACCCTTCAGAACATTGCGGATAAACTGGGCATAAACCCTATTGTCACTCTCCGTAAAGCCCGGACCATAGGTATGACTCAGTCTGGCTATCACCACATCGGCATCATATTCTGCTCCGTATGCCATGCAGAGCGTCTCGGCAGCACGCTTCGATGACGGATAGCAGGCACGCACCGAGGCACAATCCACATATCCGCTGCTCTTCTCGCTAAATTCGGAACCGTCGCCCTCACCATAGATTTCGCCCGAAGAGATATAAACCATGCGCTGCATGCGGTGACTCAATCCATATTCCAGCAGGTTGGATACGCCGTTGATGTTTGCCTTCATCACCTCTACAGGATGCTGACTGAAGAAGTTAGGACTCGCATTGCTGGCTGCATCGATGATGTAATCCACACCCCCAGCCAACTCATCATATACCGGTTCCCCTATCATCCTGTTCATGCTCTTGGTAACAGGCTGGGTAACGTCAATCTCTGCAAAGAAGAAAGACTCATCCCCCCAATAGGCGGCAAACTTCTGTCGGGCACGTTCCTTGTTTCTGCCGGCAGCTATCACCTTGTAGCACCGGACAGGATTCTGCATCAGCACATCAACCACACAGCCTCCTACCAGTCCTGTAGCCCCAGCCACAAGAATGGTCTTGCCATGCAGACGCTCCAAATCCAGACCTTCCCTGAAAAGGCGCGCAATATCTTCCTTATATGGTGAATTTCCTATCATAACAGTTTATTTTAACCAAGCCTCAGGCTGAACCTTCATCAGAGCCTTCAGTATCTCCAGATCCTCAACGGTGGTTATCTTGATGTTCTTCTCCGAACCAGGCACGATATGCATCTGTCTGCCTCCCAGTTCTGCCATCAGCGTACAGGATGCCACCGAATTGGCAATGCCCTTCTCCTTTGCCTCTTCGTGGGCAGCTATCAGATTGCCCAAACGGAAGGTCTGGGGTGTCTGCGTACGGATCAGTTTGTCGCGCGGAATACTGGTATTGGTCGTAAAACCATCTTCGCTTTCCAGGATTGCCTCTCTACATTTGATACCCGTAATGGCATAGCCATACTTCTGGCAGATGGCGATATTCGATGAGATGATGTCTTGCGACAAGAGTGGGCGCACGGCATCATGCACCAGCACCAGGTCGTCATCACCGCATCCCGCTTCTTTCAAGCCATAGATACCATTGTGGATAGACTCCTGACCGTTATTGCCGCCAGGGAATATCCATTTCAGTTTGGTAATGCAGAACTGGTTGGCATACGACTGCAGCACCGTTTCCCAGCCTGCCAGACATACCACAGCGATACCCTGGATATCAGGATGTTTCTGAAAAGCCATCATCGTATGGATGATGATAGGACAGTTGTCTACATGCATAAACTGCTTTGGGATGTCCTGTCCCATTCTATTGCCAGACCCTCCGGCTATGATCAATGCATAGTTCATATTTTCTATCTTTAAATTGATTATTTCTGAATGATTCTCCCCGGATTCCCTACCACGGTAGCCCCGTCGGGAATATCCTGGAATACCACGGCACCGGCGCCTATCGTTACGTGGTTGCCGATATGGATGCCGCCGAAGACCGTTGCTCCGGTATAAATCTTCACGTCATTTCCGATGGTGGGCCTGCCGCCCTTGCCGTTGCCCAGCGTCACCATCTGCAGACAGTAGAAGTCATCACCTATGCTTTCTGCGTTGAGATAGGTGGCATAACTGTGCTCCAGATGCGCTCCCTTCCCGATATGCGGGCACCAGATGGTCATCGTACGCTCGGGTGGCAACAGCCAGCTGATGAAAACCGAACGGTATTCGCCCATGCGGTAATAAAACAGATTGCGGAAACTCCTTTCGCGGGTGCATGCCTTAATCAGGTTGAGCACCGTAGGCTTCCTGTCCTGCACCTTCAGCAGGTCGGCATCTATCTCCTTCTTATGGAGCAGATACAGAGCGATATGCGGCAACATGCGCACCGCCGAAGCTGACAATATGATGGTTTGTACTATCGGATTCATGACTCTAAATCTTATTTTTATCTTTGCAAAGATACAAAAAATAAAGCAACTAGCATGCTTTTATCCGAAAACAATTGTTCTTTTCACTAAAAATAAGATAATAGAACCGCGTTTGTAGAATTTTAGTCGGTTTTAATGCTAAATAATGTGAATTAAATAGCTTTCCATACAACTTTTCCGTACCTTTGCACAAAGTTAATATAACGATATTTCAGAAGAGGATAAAACAGAACATCATGAAGAGGATATTGATTGTAGAAGACGATTTGGCATTCGGAACCATGATACAGACTTGGCTCAAAAAGAAAGGATTCGATGTGGAAAGGGTAACATCCGTAGGCGCTGCCATCAAAGCGATGGGGGCGGGCGATGCATTCCATCTGGTTCTTTCCGACCTGCGCCTGCCCGACCACGACGGACTGGTATTGCTCCAGCATATCAGAAAGTCCGATGCCCACCTGCCTTTTATCGTAATGACTAGCTATGCAGAGGTTCAGAATGCCGTATGTGCCATGAAATCGGGTGCTACCGATTACGTGGCTAAACCCTTCCATCCCGAAATCCTCTTAGAGAAAATCCGTGAGGCTATCCAGTCGGCTGCTTCTGCGGTCTCTGCCCCTCAGCGTGCAGAATCCGTACAGGATGCGCCCGATGAAGAGCAGCAGGGCACGGAGGTGCCTAGATATATAAAAGGTGAAAGCGAGGCTTCCAAACAGCTCTACGAGTTCGTTTCGCTCGTTGCCCCTACCCCGATGTCAGTGCTCATTCTCGGAGCCAGCGGCACAGGAAAGGAATATGTGGCGCGCAGCATCCACGAACAGAGTCTGCGCAAGGACAAGCCTTTCTATGCCATCGACTGCGGTGCCATCCCTAAGGAGGTGGCGGCATCTGAATTCTTCGGATATAAGAAGGGTGCCTTTACCGGAGCCGAACAGGACAAGAAGGGTGCCTTCGAGATAGCTAACGGCGGAACGGTTTTCCTCGATGAGATGGGAAACCTCAACTACGAAGTACAGGTGCAGCTCCTCAGAGCCTTGCAGGAGAGGAAAATCCGTCCGCTGGGCAGCACGCAGGAGATTGATGTGGATATCCGACTCATCTGTGCCACCAACGAGAATCTGGCGCAGGCGGTAGCCGAAGGCAAGTTCAGAGAGGACCTCTATCACCGCATCAACGAGTTTACCATCTACATGCCTGCCCTCAAGGACAGAGGTGCCGACATCTTCCTCTTTGCCAACCTCTTTATCAAGCATGCCAACCAGGAACTGGGCAAGAATGTGCTCGGACTGGATGCCAAAGCCTCCGAAATCATTGCCTCATACGACTGGCCGGGCAACCTGCGCGAACTGAACAATGTGATGAAGCGCGCCACCTTGCTCACCCGTGGCAAGTATATCGGTGCCCAGGAACTGGAGAAGACGATGGCACAGACCTCCACCGCCCGACCGCTCAATATGCAGCTGCACAGCGAACAGTCGGAACAGGAGAGCATCGCCGCTGCCCTGAGAGCCACCCACGGCAACAAGAGCAAGGCAGCCCAACTGCTTGCCATCGACCGCAAGACTCTCTACAACAAAATGAAAAAATACGGCATGGAGTAGAACATGCCACACCCCGATTCCCCAATATATTCCACACTATATTGGGGAATTTTTCTACACCTTTTCCCCACTTTCCCCATATCCCGTTTCTGGCACAAAACATCATTTATCCTGATTATCAGATACTTAACCAATTCCGTCATTTTCTGGCACGCCTATTGTGATATTATTCAGTGAACTCGCAAATGAGTTCAGCAAGAGAATTAATAAACAAAATAATATTCACAATTAAAAAACAAAAGAATTATGAAAAAGTTAGTATTTGCAGTTATCGCAGCAGTAGCAATGGTATCAGTTAGCAATGTATTTGCAGGTAACAGAATGGTAAACGTTGCAGGTTCAGAACCAGTAGACACAGTAGCGCCAGCCGACACAACAGCAACACCTGTTGAAACCCCAGCAGAGGCTCCTACTGACACTACAGTAACAGTGGATTCAACCGTAGCAGAGTAAATTCACCTTCAGAAAATAGTAATTACGCGTCGCTTTCAATGAAACAGGAGATAGATGACCAGATTTTGGCATTTATCTCCTGTTTTCGTTGGTTTATATCGCATTTTTGATTAACTTTGCACGCAAATAGCAAAAAGACTCAAAACATTAAAAGATAAGAAGATGCAGCAAACAAACGTTCCTTTCAAGGTAGCCCTGGGTTACATCATCGTCGCCATCGTACTGATTCTGGCGATAGGGCTGGTATATCGCAACACCACAACCGTGCTCGCTATCAACCAGGCAACCCGCGACTATATCGAAAAGCGACAGGCAGCCGACAGTACCATGTCCAGCCTGCTCAAGGAGGAACAGACCAATCTGCAGCAGCTTACCCGCGCCATGCAGGGCAAGTCATCCCACAACTATCTGCACGAGAAGATGAACAGCCTCAACAGTGGCGAAGATTCCGTTGTCGTGCATTCCAAGGCACCCAAGACTCATGTGGCAAAGAACACTACCGTGGAGGTGATGAAAACCCGCAAGGGCTTCTTCCGCCGCCTTGCCGATGCCTTCAGAAAGGAGCATGCCGAAACCCTCAGCATCAGGCGCGACAGCAACCAGGCTATCACCGATACCCTCTCTACCCCGGTCAACGTAGCCGAAAACGTAGCCAATATCCTGAAACAGATTGACCGCAAGGAGAAGCAGTCTACGCGCGATAACCACGAGGCTATCAACCGCGAGGTGAGAGACCTGCAGATAACCAATGCCCGCCTCGCCCTGCGCTCCTCCCAGCAGCTCAACGATATCCACCAGCGCGAACGCCAGTCGATGCAGCAGGCTATCAATCAGGCGATGCAGGCACGCCAGAATCTGCTCTGGCAGATAGGTCTGCTTGCCATCGTAGCCATCGCAGCCGCTGTCATCCTCGTCTATTACATCTACCGCGATACCCAGAAGGAACGCATCTACCGCGAGAATCTCGAAGAGGCAAACGAGGAAATCAGGCGCATCATGAACCAGCGCGAACGCCTGCTCCTCACCATCACCCACGATATCAAGGCGCCGGCTGCCAGTATCTCGGGTTTCATCGACCTGATGAAGGATTATGTCGACAACCCGCAAGGCATCTCCTGCCTCAACAGCATCAAGGGTTCTGCCACCCATCTCTCCCGGCTCGTTGCCGCCCTGCTCGATTATCACCAGTTGGAAAACGGACTGATGAAGCTGAACCCGGTAGATTTCTCACCTACCGACATGTTCCGCCAGTGTGCCGGAGAGATGCAGATTCTGAGCCGTGAGAAAGGACTGGAACTGCATCTGGAGCTCGATGGCATCAGCAGTCCGCAGACCTACTACCGTGCCGATGCCTTCCGTATCCGTCAGATACTCAACAACCTGGTGAGCAATGCCATCAAGTATACCGATAAGGGCAGCGTCACCATCCAGGCAGCCATCAGTCCCCAGCACCTCCTCACCTTCTCGGTAAGGGATACCGGCAAGGGCATGACCACCGAAGAGCGCCAGAAGGTGTTCCAGGCGTTTACCCGTCTGAAGAGTGCCCAGGGCATCGAGGGCACCGGTCTCGGACTGAACATCACCCAGGAACTGGTCAATCTGCTCCAGGGCACCCTGCGTCTGGAATCTGTCAAGGACAAGGGCAGCACCTTCACCGTCACCATTCCGCTTGCCTTAGGCACCGCTCCTGCAGCAGAAGAGGCAGAAGAGCAGAAACCGCTCACCCCAGTCAAGCCCCATTTCGAAAATCACAAGATACTGCTGCTCGATGACGACCCGTTGCAGCTCCGTCTGCTTCAGGAGATGCTGAAGAAGCTGGTAGGCGACAGCTGGCAAGTCTTTGCCTGTCTGCATGTAGCCGAGGCGCTCACCGTGCTCCACAACGAGCATCCTGCGCTGATGATGATGGATATCGAAATGCCCGAGATGAACGGCATCAGGATGATTCAGCACATCAACCACAGCCACATGAAGGTAGTAGCCATGACCGCTCACGATGCCAGCATCATCAGAGAGTTGAAAGAAGCCGGTTTCGACGATTGCCTCTTCAAGCCGTTCAGCACAGAGAAGCTGAAAGAAATCCTCGGTTTGGAGGATGCAGCATCAGCAGCAGAGGATATAGCAGAGGATACAGAGGATACCGCATCAGATACAGAGGATACTGCATCAGATACAGAAGATATTGCAGAGGAAACAGAGGATATTGCAGAGGAAGCCAATAAGAATTCCCGTTTTGCAGCCCTCCTGACCTTTGCAGAAGGCGATCCGGAGGCAGAAGCCGAGATACTCAGCACCGTCAAGCAGGAGTTGTCATCCCATCTCCAGAACCTCCAGCAGGCAACAGAAGGCGAGTTATCAATAGAAGCCATCGGCAAGACAGCCCACAAGCTCCTCCCTATCGCCACGATGATAGAGATGGAGAGCCGCCAGCACATCGCCGCCCTCGCTCCCGAGCATATCAGCGATCTTTCAGAATCTCAGATAAGAGCCTACACCCAGGCCGTCATCACCGACCTGAAGGGCTTTTAAAGGTAAAAAAATAAAAGGGTATAAAAGGGCTACCCCCCGTTCGTCCCCGTTCGCCCCCGTTCCCAGCGATTCCATCGCTGGTCCCCCGTAAAGTTAAAAGCCCCTGATGCAAAAACACCAGGGGCTATTTTTCAAGACTTGAGGGACCAGCGATGGAATCGCTGGGAACGGGGGCGCAAAGGGGGAAAGGCTTTTTTTACCTTTTTACCTTTTAAAGCCCCTTTTTACTTTTTTACCTTTTTACAGCCCCTCTTATCACGAACCAGGCATGAACCGCAAGGGTGGGAAGAAGGCCGTAATGGGTGCGCATCACCTGGAAACGCTCCTTCAGGGAGGCTTTGTGGTTCTGCGTGGTCATGCCGCCATCCAGAAAATGGGTGAGGACGGCATGGACGTTGCGCAACGGCAACTTGCGGCGAGATGACTCCCGCATGATGCGGATGCACCAGTCTACATCTGCCGAATAACGGTAGTGCAGATCGTAATGAATCTCACGGGCTATGTCTGTGCGGGCATAGAATGACTGGTGGCATACCAGCATGCCCCAGATGAACGAACGCCACGTGAGCTTCTTGGGTGGGGCTAGACGGCGATGACGCAGGAAATGGCCCATCTCGTCCACGATATCGGTATCGCCGTAAAGTATGCCGGGCAGTACTTCGCCTTCGCCTACACAGCCTTCTACGTACTCCAGCGTATCGGCTGTAGGAAAGGTGTCGCCGGCATTCATGAACACCAGGTAATCGCCCGTAGCACGGTCGATGCTCTTGTTCATGGCATCATAAAGTCCCTTGTCGGGCTCTGATATGACCACGATTTCGTGCGAGCTCTCACCTACTGCATTGCGATGCTGATATGCCTTCACCAGCTGGAGGGTACGGTCGCGGGAACCGCCATCCATGATGATGTGCTCGATGTTGCAGTAGGTCTGGCGCTGCACGCTGTCGAGGGTACGCTGCAACTCCTTCTCGGCATTGTACGTACAGGTTACGACGGTGAACTTAATCATAACTTATAGTTTTTGTAGGCCATCGCCTCGTTATAAACTTCAATATATTTCAATGCTACGGCATGCTGCGAATAGTTCTGTGCTACCTTCTGCAGACATGCCTGCTTCAGAGCCGCCCTATTGGCCTCTTCGAGTACCCAGTGGATGCCACTCGCCAGGTCTTCGGTATCGCGGTAGTTGGCCACGTAGCCGTTCTGCTGATGGTCTATCATCTCCGGTATTCCTCCTACCCTGAAACCGATGCTCGGCACGCCGCACGCCATCGACTCCATGATGGTGTTAGGGAGGTTATCTTCGAGCGATGGCAGCACAAAGGCATCTGCCGAATTGTAGATTGCCACAATCTGCTTCTCATCGCTGACATAGCCGAGCGAATAGGACGGCAGGGTGAGGTTCACTTCCTCGGAATGGCCGCCCAGAATGGCGATGGCGGTATTCTCCTTCATCTCGGGATAGCGCGCTACCAGCCGGTCGATGGCTTCGATGAAATAACGCATGCCCTTGCGCTCGTCGGTTACGCGCTGGGATACGAAGAGGATGATATGCTTGTCGGCTGGCAGACCGGCACGCAGACGCGCCTCTGCCTGATCCTGCGGACAGAACACGTGGGTATCTATCGGATTCGGGATGTTGGTGATGCGCTGACCTACAAAGAGACCGCTGCCCTTAGCCTGCCGTTCGAGCCAACGGCTACAGGTGACGAAGGAGATGGCGCCGCGATGGTAGAGTTCCTTCTTGCGGCGGAATATCTTTGCTGAGAGGTCGTTCTTGCTGCCTTTATTGGGGAGAAGCGGACAGTTGCCGCAGGCGGAGGCATAGCGGTTGCAGCCACGGGCATAATGGCAGATGCCGGTAGCTGGCCAGAGATCGTGCATGGTCCATACCACCGGTTTGCCGCTGCGGATTATCTTGCGGATGTTCTTGAGTGAGAGCATGCCCTGGTTAATCCAGGAGAGATGGATGACATCTGCCTCCTGAAACTCGCGGAGCCTGGTGATATCAGTGCCCGATGTTGCCATGTCTACCTCCCAGAGGCGCTGACGGGAGAAATGGAGATGCCAGAATACACACCAGCGCTCCCACAGGAAGTTCCACTGCAACCTGAGCGAACGGGGCAGACTGACCACGGTGATGTCTTCTGTTTCCTTGTCGCGTACCAACATCTTTGCCTTAACGCCATTGTTGTTAAGGGCATCCATCAGGCGGTTGGCTGCTACTGCCGCTCCGCCTGTCTTTTCACTTGTATTTACTATGAGTACTCTCATCTGCGTATATTTTTGATACCGCAAAAAGCTGCGTATATTGATTGATACTGCAAAGATAGCACAAATCGGAGACAAAACAAAATAAAAAGGCATGTTTTTTTCGAGGAAATCGGAAAAGAGGAAACGGAAGGGGGAGAAAGGGGCATAAAAAAACATGCCACAACTCTCAACGAGCTGTGGCATGTAATATGTTTAACTTAAAAAATCTAATCAAAATAGTCTCACGACTTTCTCAATTATCGGTTAAACAATCTACCTTAAAACCTAATAACTAAAAACCTAAATCTATTACTACTAACCTAAACAATCTATTAACCTTTTGACGCTGCAAAATTACTACTATTTCGGCTATTCACCAAATATTTTGCCAAGAAAGTATGATGTTTTTGCATTTTTTTGATATAAATCAAACAAAACGCAACAAAAAATACGGAAATTAACAACTTTCTGACACTTATTCTACATTTTGCTGAATATAAAGCTTTTGCCCTTACAGGGCGCCTTGCTGATTGCTATTATACCCAGGGCGA
>JAJWAL010000166.1:0-4014 GCA_021618535.1 Segatella copri
ATGGTGCAATATCACAAAAGCCCACTGCTGATAGAAACCCACGATAGAGCTACGGAAGCAATGGCTAAGACAAGAAAGGAGTTTCATCAGAAAAATAAATAAATGTTTAGGGGCCGTTTTCCGGTCATTAAGGTCACGGTCATTAAGGTCATTAAGGATTTCCGGTTATTCAAGAAGTTCCTCAACCTGAGAAATAAGGTTAAAGGGGTATCGCCATAATCAAAAAAAGCCGTTGCTGATGCAAGATTTCTTGAATTTTGCGTTTATAAGATAGATTATCAAACATAAAATACAAAGAAAATGAAAAAGAATTTATTGTTACTCTTTTTAATGGTTCTTCCATTTTTCGTATCATCCTGCAGCGACGAAGATGGCGAAGGGACCCCGATGAAATGGAAAACTGAAGTCAAGAAATCAAGTGACGACTATTTTCATGTGCCGCCACAAGGAGGAACTTACGTGTTCTATTGCACAAACTATAGTTCTTTTTGGGTAGTGTCGGCTACAGAAAAAGTAGCTAGAGGTGAAGAAAAGAGATTTTCTCCTAACCATGATGACAACAAGGACGCATCCATTACCACAGATTGGCTGACAGCTAAAAGTGAAGGAAATATATTGACTGTTACCATTCAGCCTACAACACTGGATGCTAACCGTTTTATGAAAGTAGAAGTGGAAGCAGGTGACGTCTTCGATGAATTCAATTTCAAACAAAGGGGGTTGAAGGTTGGATTGTAAAAAGATGACATTTGTATTCCAAATCAACATAACCTCTTTACAAGCAAGAATAGGCAAAAACCGACTGACACTAAGAAGTCTGTCGGTTTTGCTATTTTAGAAATCACATGTATCGGGGTCTGAACCTATTCTGTCAGCCTTCAGCGATGCGATTTCAAACATTTCCTGCTGAGAGAGTTCAAAGTCGAATACATCGATGTTTTCCTTGATTCGGCTTGGAGTAACCGACTTTGCCAGTGGCAGCACGCCTGTCTGCATCACCCAACGGATAACTACCTGAGCCACGCTCTTGCCATGGTTGGCAGCAATCGACTTCAAGAGAGGATTATCCAAGACATTACCTCTTCCCAATGGGCTCCATGCTTCCACAAGAATGTTGTTCTTCTTGCAGAACTCCACACACTCCTTCTGGGTGAATCCTGGATGATACTCTATCTGGTCAACCATCGGACAGATGTTTGCCTTCGCCATTACTGGCTCTGCATGATGCTGCATGAAGTTAGAAAGACCGATGCTGCGAATCAAGCCCTCTTCATGCAGACGCTCCATCGCTTTCCAAGTATCTACATTCAGCTGATTTGCATCCTTGCCAAACTGCAACTCGTTGGCTGGCCAATGGATGAGGTAGAGGTCGAGATAATCGAGACCTAAATCGCTCAAAGTCTTGTCAAACGCCTTCAAGGTCTTGTCGTAGCCACGCTCTGTGTTCCAAACCTTGCTGGTAACAAAGAGATTCTCACGCTTGATTCCACTTTCCTTGATTCCCTCGCCTACGCTCTTCTCATTTTTATAGATAACAGCGGTGTCGATGTGGGTGTAGCCTGCAGCGATGGCAGCTTTCACTGCTTCAACGCAGGTTGCGCCATCAGGAGTAAGAAACGTTCCGAAACCCGGTGTAGGAATCTTCACTCCATTATTCAATAATATTTCCTTTTCCATAATTAAACTAATCTTTAAATTCAACTATTTTTTTTACGGTGCAAAGTTACTGACTTTTTCGCTTAACAAAGTTCTGTATGTTTGCAATATCATCGTGTATCTTTGCAATTTTAGCCATCACTTAGCAGTCCCGTTAATTTCCCTGCGATATTCAGCAGGAGTAAGATGGATGATTTTCTGAAACTGCTCGAAGAAGAGAGTCGGCGTATTGTAGCCGGAACTGAAAGCCACTTCTGTGATAGTCAAATCTGAATTGGCAAGCAGCCTACAGGCGTACTCGATACGGATTTCTGCCAGCACCTGGAAGATGCTTTTATCGGTGGATTTCTTGAAATAACGGCAAAGCGAAGTCGGATTCTGACCTACATAATCGGCAACATCCTTCAGCACCACCTTCTCACGGAAGTTATTATATAAATAGGTGTAGATTCTGCCGATAGGCTCCTCCAACTCGGGTTGACGATTAGTATTGCTGTAAGCCGTAGGCGACAGGAGTTGCGTTTTCTTGCAATGATGCAGGCGGTCGAGAATCTGGAGCAGGATGATAAGCCGTGAGGTGTGGGTGGATGAATCGAAAGCCTTCATCATCTCTAAGAGTTCATCATACAATCCCTCATCATAGAATCGTATTCCATACTGGCTCTTTGAAAGAAGCTTTGAAATATAGGCGTAATCGGGAAGATTCAAAAGAGACGAAGGAAACAATTGAGGACTGAACTGGATGGCTTCGCCACGACTATAGAGCCTATCTTCAAGTTCTGTTTCAAGCCCTGATTTAAGTTCTTCTTTCCCAGCATTCTCCCCACTCTTCATCCGGCTTTTACAAAGATGAAGATGTGGAACATAATTTCCTATCAGCGCAACATCACCTTCTGCATAAGGTGCAACGCCCTCGCCCACGAACTGCTTTCCGCTGCCGTGGGTGAAAATCATCAGTTCATACTCCGCATGCTTATGCAGGGGCAGAACGAACTCCGGATAAGTAATATGGCTGCACAAAGTTGTCATTTTGTGCGCAATCTTTCGTTCTAATATAGGCATAATCTCCATTTATCTGCTTTGTACAAATATTCACTATAATAACGCAAATATAATGGATAATATTGTTCGAGATTAGCCGTAATTTTGCACCCACAAATAAAAAATAGAATAGAAACAAATAAAAAGAAGAGAAAAAATGTCAGAAACTTTATCCGTATTTCAATGGTCAATCCTGGCACTGGCTGCATTGTGCATAGGAATGTCAAAAACCGGTGTTCAGGGAATGATGCTCCTCATCGTGCCCTACATGGCAATGGCTTTCGGAGCCAAGGAATCAACTGGTGTAATTCTGCCAATGCTCTGCATGGCCGACATCATGGCTGTGGCTTACTACAAGCGCATAGCCGATTGGAAGACTGTAGCAAAGCTCTTGCCAACAGCCTTATTAGGATTTCTCGTAGCACTTTTTGTTGACAAGCTCGTCCCGGCACAGGGATTCCGCCAACTGATGGGTTGGACGCTCGCCCTGGCGATGGCGGTGATGATTTGGAGCGAAATATTCGGCAAGGAAAACAGATGGATGCATAAATGGTGGTATTCTGCCCTCTTCGGTCTACTCGGCGGTTTCACCACGATGATTGGCAATGCTGCCGGACCAGTAATGTCTGTTTATCTGCTCTCGATGCGCAAGGAGAAGATGGAATACATCGGCATTAACGCCTGGTTCTTCCTCGTTTTCAATCTGCTGAAAGTTCCTTTCCAAATCTTTGCCTGGGACAACATCAACTGGGGCTCGTTTTCGCTGAACCTCCTGATGCTCCCGGTAATAGGAATCGGAGCCTTACTCGGAATCCGTATGGTAAAACTCTTCCCAGAAAAAGCCTTCCGAAGATTCATCCGGTTTGTCACTATACTTTCTGTAGCAATGATGCTCGTATAGGTCATTGAGAAATAGTACACAAAACAATTGAGACCGATCCTTTTATCGGTCTCGTCTGAAATCGTTGCGTCCGTCTCGGTCAAGAAAACATCGGGTGTAACAGTATTCTGAAAGGATAATCACCTCATCTGCTGAAGCCATCAATCCATCATAAACTACCCTATCACCGGGCTTGAACCTATCTGCCTGACCTCAAAAAGGAATGGCTGCGGTAAGCGTTATTCCCGGGCAGGAAGGTTTCAGCGACTGCACCATCTGGGCTGCCATCAAGTGGACCCATGATATGGTAAGGCTCTGTCCAAACGTCCAGTTTTCAGATTATCAAAATATCCCTCTATCATATAAAATAAGGTTAAATCAAGTTCGCCCTGCAAACAAAATCCATCCATAAAATCACTTTTCTGAATATTTTTTGT
>JAJWAL010000167.1:0-4009 GCA_021618535.1 Segatella copri
ATTTACTTTGATTGCTGCCGCATTGATGGCAGTTGGTGTTAACGCTCAGACAGAGGATGTGATTAAGGTCACATCAGGTAATTCAGATTGGGGACAGATGTTTGTCGATGACGGCGTGGCGTTTGAATGGCCTGGTAGAACATTTGAGTCTACTGACAAGTTGACTGCTAAGGCTTTGTATGCAGGCAGTAACTTGAAAGATAGTGAGGACAAAGATTTGACATATGCTCGTGAGAGTGGTTCTGTCCAGACTTACACTATCGAGTTTGGTGCTACTCCTACTGTTGACTTGCAAATCTGTGTCAATTGTATTATTCCTAATCAGTATGGAGGTGGTCATAGTACCATGAAATACAAGCATTTGGACGTAGTGGACAATAAGGCTAGTTTTACAGTGTCAAAGGAAGATTGTACTTTTACTGGCTGGTCATTTAAAAAAGTAGTGGAAGGCAAGACCGAGAAGTGGATTGAAGACAAGGAGTATAAAAATGAGCCTCAAGATGTTACCAGTATAGTTTTTCAAGCTTGTGATGCGAATGCCACATATCCCGCTGTTATTAATATCAAAAGTATCAAGCGTGTAACTACTACAGCTACCGGCATTTCTAAGGTAGAGAATCTGAAGGTTGCTCAGGATGGCAAGTGCTTCAACCTCGCTGGTCAGCAGGTAGGTAAGGGTTACAAGGGCATTGTGATCAAGAATGGTAAAAAGATGGTTATCAAGTAATAGATGAGACGTTTTACAATGCTCGCATCTCTCCTCATGGTTCTGTGCCTACAGATGGCGGCACAGACCTGGGAAGATGTAAAAGTGGGGACTTCTACTCGCAAGACCCTCACTTATGTACCAAAGAATGTAGAGAAATCACCGGCTCTGGTGATTTCTCTTCATGGTTTTAATCAGGACCCTGAGTATCAGCAGAATCAGACGCAATGGAATGCGCTGGCTGATACCGAGGGTTTTATTGTTACTTATCCGCTGGGTAATAACAAGATGTGGGATACCAGCGGTATGGGTGATGTGAACTTTGTGGAGGCTGTCATGAAGGATATGGAGCTGAAGCACCATGTGGACAAGAACCGCATCTATCTCTCGGGTTTCTCTATGGGTAGCTGGCTGGGGTATCATTGTCTGGAAACTCTTGGCGATAAGATTGCCGCTTTCGGACCTGTAAGCGGTGTGGATATCGGTAAGCAGCCTAGAGCTAACCGCATGGTGCCTATCATGCATATTCACGGAACCGCTGATGATATATTCAAATATACGGGCGATCCTTATCACATGGCTGGCGGTTATCCTAGCATTGAGGAATATGTAAAGAGGTGGGCTGCCTACGAAGGTTGCGATGCAAGCAACCCGCAGGTAATCCGTCCTTATCCTTCCGGCAGAAATACTCCAAATGATACCCGTACTATATATAATAATGTGAACGATGATGTAGAAGTGAACCTTATCTCTATTGACGGTAAGGGACATTGGCATTCTAATGATCCTTACGGGGTAAATTCTACCCAGGAACTGTGGAACTTCTTCAAACATCATCAGTTGAACCAGCATCCGGTACCTGTGGAAAACCGCAACTATTTCATCCGTTACGAGAGTACTGTGGGCGAGAACCTCTGGGACCGTCAGGCTGTCTACACCTTGCCAAAGGCTTTGGAGAAGGGTGCCAAGTATACGCTGACCATGAAGATGAGAACTTCAGCAGATTGCGCTGAGCTGGGATTCTGGCCTATCTGGAATGCAAGTGCCAACAAGAACCAGTGGGGTGGAAGCGATGATGTGCAGTATGAGGCAGCCTATCCTATAGAGGCTGGCGACTGGAAGACGCTGACCTGGAATTTCACAGCCAACTTCACCTTGGATACCTTCCAGTTTGTATTTGGCAAATACGGTGGTACACTCGATATTGACGACATGGTGTTGGTGAAGGAAGGAACATCAGAGAATCTGATAGCCAACGCCGATTTCTCAGCCCGCAATATTCAGGGCTGGAGCACCAACTGGAAAGGTCCAAGCTATTTTCTTTCCAACGAAGCCTATGCATCAACAGGCATCGAGAAGCCAGCTGTGGCAATCATGATGAAATCTGCGGATAAGGCATACTACACTCTTCAAGGTGTGAAGGTTATTCGTCCTACCAAGGGTATCTATATCCATGGTGGTAAGAAAATCGTGATTAAATAACAAACAATTATAAATAAACAAAACTGAACGAAATGAAGAAATTATCATTTATGGTAGCGGCAATCTTAGTTTTTGCTTCCGCACCAAAAGTCTTAATGGCAGCTCCTGCTGTAATGGCAGAACAAGCTGCTACAGAAGATGTTGTAGATTATACTTTTGATTGGACTCAGCAGAGTGCTTACAATATGTGGGCTCCAGATGAAGTGAAAAAGAATATTTCTGTATCTGATGAGAATGGTTTGTCTGTCAAGAATGAAACTGCAGCAAAAGAAAATTATATGATTCAATATTGGGTAGGTAGTAATGTTTCTCTTAAGAAGGGCACTGATTATTCTATCAAGATTACCATGAAGGGTTCTACTGATGGTCACGCAACAGTAGGCATGGGTACTTGGGGTTGTTCACAAACGAGAGTAGATTTTACAGATCAGTATGCTACTTATACATTGCCTTATACAAGTGTTTATGAAGGAAAAGATGGATTTATTCTTATGCAGAGTGGTGATTTTGTCGGTACTATCAGCGTTAAATCTATAGAAGTTGTTCATAGTGAAAAGGCAACTACTCGTTATACTTTAGATTTGGCTAATGTTGATTATTCTGCTGATGCTGCTGCTGGTGGTTGGGGCAACGGCTTTAAATCAGAGATTGTTGATGGTGCTTGCGAAATCAGTCACGGAGAAACAACCAATCCATGGGATGCACAGGTTAACTTCGGGAATGTGTACCCTAAGGGGGCAATTATCAATTTGTCAATGGAAGTGAAGGGCTCTGTGGATGGTTCTATTGCTGCAGGTTTACAGAATTCTAATGGATATAAAGATTGTGGCGATTTCCCTGAAATTAACTTAACCACAGATTACAAGCCGGTAGAGGTTTCAACTGTGTGTAGTGGTGATGGTGCTGATCGCTTGTTGTTGAATTTGGGTAAATATGCCGGCACTGTTTCTATCAAGAATCTTAAAATCGTAGCAGAAAAAGTAAAGCAGGAGTCTCTGACCATTCCTTCATCTTCATTTGCTACTTATGCAGCTTATTATCCGGTTAATTATGCTAAACTTGGCTTGACGGCTTATGCTGTTAAATTGAATGATGCTAAGGATGGTGTAGAATTTACTGAGATTCCTGGTGTTGTTCCTGCAGGTGTTCCAGTTTTGCTCAAAGGTGATGCTAATAAAGAATATGCTTTGGATAAGGTTGATGGTTGGTCTCCAGTCTCTACCGACTTGAAGGCTTCTGATGGCACTTCTGCTTCTAAAGATGAAACAACTCTCTATGCTTTGTCAACAGTAGATGGCGTTACAGCATTCTATCCTGTAAAGAAGAATTCTCCGATTCCAGCCAAGCGCTGCTATCTGGAGGTAAAGAGTACTTCTGCAAAGGCTGCATTCTATAGTCTCGGTACCAACTTTGGTGAGACCACTGGCATCTCTTCTGTAGAGAATAAGGTAGAGAAGGCTGATGCTCCAGTCTATAACCTTGCCGGCCAGCTTGTAGGTAAAGACTATAAGGGGCTTGTTATCAAAAATGGTAAGAAGTTTGTTATCAAGTAGTTGTAAATTCAATAATAGTATTTTTTAAAATCAAAATAAAAATGAAGAAATATATCAAGCCATCAATGGAAATTATCGAAATGAATTCAGATGTTGCTATTTTAGCAGCTAGTTCTGGTACTCCTAATACTGGCTTTGGAACAACTGAGATTGAAGGTCCTTCTGCTCAGTCACGCGAAATGCGTAGTTTCAGCCTCTGGGACGGCGCTGAAGAGTAACGAATTAATCTATATAATATAAATATTAAACAAATGGTATAAAAAATCCC
>JAJWAL010000168.1:0-3982 GCA_021618535.1 Segatella copri
CCAATGGCGATTTCGTCATCCCCTGCCAGCAGAAGCAGGCCCTCATGAAGGTTTCCTTTGTAGGCTACAAGACGATTTGCAAGCTGGTACCTATAGCCCGCATCGGAAATGTGAGGATGCAGGCGAATTCGTACCTGTTGAAAGGTGTGACCGTTGAAGCCGCAAGGGTTGTGGAAAAAGTAGATAGACAAATCATCTTTCCTACAAAAGAGCAGGTGAAAACGGCTTCCAATGGTTATGATCTGTTGGACAATATGTCTTTGCCTACCATTATCGTAAATCGAGCAGAACGCAAAGTTCTATCACTAAAGGGCGGAGACGTGCAAATACGCATCAACGATGTCAAGGCTAGCATGCAGGATGTTTTAGCCTTGCAGCCAGATGAAGTTACAAAGGTGGAATTCATCAATGTTCCAGGACTCAAATATGGAGACAGCAATCTGGATGCAGTCATCAACTACCAGGTCCGCCGACGTTATGCCGGTTATGTGGGTGGAGTCTCTACGATGCAAGGCACCAAGGCTGGTTTCAATAATAGCGACGGTTATTTCAAATACAATGTGAAGAAATCGGAATTCAGCATCAACTACAGTTTCTCCTATCGCTCGGTAGAGGAACGAAGCTATGAGAGTCTCGGTACTTATCATCTGCCTACCGGAGAAACTCTGCATCGCAATTATTTAGGTTATGATTCTCCGTTCCTATACACCACCAATAATGTTCAGTTGGGCTATAATCTTAGTGAACCAGACAAATATACATTGAATGTACGGTTGAATTTCTACAATCATAACAGTCCTGTGAGAGGCATGAACCAGCTTTATCAGGAAAGCGGCAAGGCGAATCAATATCTGCAAAACAACAGAAAAATGCTGGAGCAGATTCCATCCCTGGATATTTATTATTCGCTCAACATGCCCCATGACCAGAACCTGGCTCTGAACCTGGTGGGTACTTACATCGGTACAGATTACCAGTATCGTATGAGGGAATATACGTTCAACAAATCGCCGGAAGAATCTGTAAAGAACGCTCCGCTGACCGATTACAGTTATGATGCAACAGGTAGAAAACGCTCTCTTATTGGTGAAGGAACATACAGCAAGAACTGGAAACAGATGGCTTTATCGGTAGGTGGACAATATAATATCAGCCACACAGATAACATCTATGTGGGAAGCAGTAATGCTGATACGGAATTGAAGTACAGCAATCTCTATCTTTTCACCCAGCTACAGGGACAGCAGAAGTGGTTCAGTTATCAGGTGGGAGTTGGCGCAACAAGGTCTTCCATCCATCAGGGGGAGAACGGATACAGCAAATGGCTGTTTCGCCCACAGGTAACTTTACAGGCAAAAGCTAGCGACCGTCTGAGTTTTAAATGGAGCAGCAAAATCACGTCAGACATCCCAAGCCTTTCCGACTTGAGCGAGTTGCGCCAATATTCCAACAGCTTTGAGGCGCGCGACGGCAATAGCGGTCTGAAGCCATTTACCGGCTACAACAATACCTTGTCGGCTTCCTGGAACATTCCGCTGATGTCTGTGTATCTAGAGGGAAACTGGACGTATTACGACAAGCCTATAGCAACTTCTATCTTGCCAGAGAAGCGGGAGGATGGCTCTTATCTCTTCGTGAGCAAACCTGAGAATCAGAAGAGTCATAATTACAAGCACCTGCTGTTGACTCCAGAAGTTCACCTCATCAAGGATCATCTGGATTTGAACCTCATGTGCGAGTATCAAAATGTCAAGACAAAGGGTTTGGATTATTCCCACGAGTTCAATTACTTCAGTTATGGAGCTGAGATTCGATACATAACGGGTAATTGGAACATTGGCTATGGTGCCTATAAGGTGGAAAAGAGTTTCTGGGGAGAAAAGACGAATGGCGGAGAACCTACCTCCAATCTTGCCGTAACCTACAGTTATAAGAACTGGCAGTTTGGCATTCTCGGATTATTCGTATTCTATCCTCATGGCTGCGTATATAAGGATGAACTTTTCAACAAGTATGTGCAGCAAAAGAACAAGGTGCGCCTTGCTGACCAGGGCAACATGCTTGTCTTTGCTGCCAGCTTCAACTTCAACCATGGTCGCAGATACCATGCAGGCAACCGTAAGCTGAACAATAGCGATAGAGATAATGGTATCAGATAGAATAGTTTTATATTTTCCTGAAATCACAAATAAGCAAAAGGCTGAACTTCCTAACCCGAAGTTCAGCCTTTTTGCATGTCATCAGTAATCCAAATACGCATTTTATCGTTTATAGACGACAAAAACAACAACTTTTTATCGTTTATAGACGACAAGCATCATTTTTAGGGCAATTTTGCGCTGGGACGATTACCCTTTTAAGAGAAGAAAACAATATTTCCAGTTAGGAAAATAAAAATCTCTAACTGGGAAAATATTTAGGATGAAAATGACTCAAAACAGACAGCTGAGACTCACTTTCCGGTTATTCCGGCTATAAATCGGGCAATAGTCTCAGTTATCCCGTTTTTACTTGCATTTTTTAGGAGAACATGATTTTGTATTTCAGCAAGGTCTAAATCTACTTTAAAGCAAAAAACAAAGCAATTTTGAGGGTTTGGGAGACCTAAAAAGAATGCTTTTGTAAAATCTTTCGAATAATCTATAGGGCTGAGACCGAAAATGGGAAACCGCGAAACCTTCATAAGTCGTTGCTTTCTAGGGAATTAGATTATCGCCTCTTTTCCTTTTACTTGCTTCCATAGTCTCAGTCTCAGAGTCTCAGTTGTTTTTCAAGCACCCCTCTTCTTCTTATATACTTATATATTATATATATATTAATATATAATTAATTAATAATCAATAAGTTATAAAGATAAAAAAAGGGAGAGCGGAAGAATGGTACCCCCTTTATTTATAACTGAGACTCTGAGACTGAGACTCTCTGCTCATCCCGAACAAAAAAGCAGAAGTCTGCCAGCATCCCTGCCAGCAGACTCCTTTTCCATAAACCGAACCTAAATTTTACACTTTCTTTTTCTAGGAAATGCAATTACAATGTAAACCTAAATATAACCTATTACCTTGATGAAACTTCTAATACGCTTTTCTCTATTATAACGCTTTGCAAATGAATACCTTCTTAAGACTATTCAGCAACAGCCTGCTGCTCTACAGCCTTGTCCGCAACAGTCTGCTCTGTAGACTCCTGCTTGGCAGAATCCTCAACGCTAGCCTGAGAACTGATAGCTGTGCCTTCTACTGTTGAATCGGCTGGAGCTACTGTATCAACTGGAGCTACTTCAGAATTACCCATCATTTTGCTAGAAGCAAAAACATTACTTACTGAAACCATTACCATAGCTGCGATAGCTGCAAAAACGAACTTCTTCATAATCTTATCTTTTAAACTGTTATTACTAATATTGTTATTTACTTTCGTTGTGGATTCATTATCGAACCCGCTATTCATTATCACAAGATGCGTGCCAGGAAATGAGCAAATCGACTACTTCTCCTGATTATCAACCACTTATCATTTTCGTGTCAAAAACAGAGAGTGGGGAAAATGGGGAATGAGTGGGGAAAAAATCTACAAAAAAATGGGGATTCCGTTCCAGATAACTTCCATTTTCCCCAAGAAACAGTTTTGTTTCACCCCGAATTCCGGATTTCTTTATTGCTTCAGATTCATTCCCAGCCATACAAGAGAACATGGTTACCCCAACAGAAAGCACAAAAGCTAGAAAAATGAAACAGATATAGCCCTCAAAATCGCTCCTTTTTGGAAGATACATTCCTTTTTCAAGTTATACGGAAGATTGATGATTGCGTTAACCACTTGACAATAAGCCTTTTAGAAGAAAGCAGATTAGAAAATCTTCCAGATTCCAAATCTTCCAATTATTTTTTCTGCATATCCCTCCTACCTCTATTTTTATATATATTTACACTAGTGTCCCGTTAAAACGAGACGATTATTAAATAAGTTATTAATACTCAAA
>JAJWAL010000045.1:0-13581 GCA_021618535.1 Segatella copri
CCGATAAACAGGGCGGTTGGCGGGGGTGAAGAGTTTATGGCAGCTCTTCACCCACTCTTCACCACTCTTCACCTGTATACTTTTCTAAGAATCCGACAGAAAAGAGAAGAATACAGTTGGATAAACACCATAAGAGATAAAACAACCCGCCGATTTAAACATTGTCAAGAATACTAAAAAAGTCAAAGATAACAAAAAGAATCGCCACCTTTTTATAATATCCTCCATTTTTCTTGCAAAATCCAAATATTCATCGTATCTTTGCAGAAAGAATTTGTAGTAAGGCGAATAGCTCGCAAAAAGCTATCCTGAAAACATAGGAGATTAGATTATGACAGAAATGAACGATAGAAGATTGCCGGTAGGTATCCAGTCTTTTGCTAAAATAAGAAGAGAAGGATACCTATATGTTGACAAGACTGATATGGTATGGAGACTTGCTCATAGCAACAAGACTTATCATTACCTAAGCCGCCCACGCCGCTTCGGTAAGTCCATTCTCGTGGATACACTCCAGGCTTACTTCGAGGGGGAAAAGGAACTCTTCGAAGGATTGAAGGTGATGGAGTTGGAGAAAGAATGGACCTGCTATCCCGTCATTCGACTCGACATGAGTTGCGGAGGTGCTACACCCGAAGAACTCAACTCCTATCTCGACGACGCCTTCTATAAACTCGAACAGAAGTATGAAGTAGCGGTACGCCCGGAGGTTTCCCTTGCTGTCCGTTTCCAGAACATCATCGAAACGGCATTTCACAAGACAGGCAAACAGGTAGTTATTCTAATCGATGAATATGATTCACCTTTGCAGCATTCCTGGAAGACTCCAGAGCATGATGCCTGCACAGCCATCTACAAATCCGTGTTTGCCGTCTTGAAAAAAGAGGACGAGCACGAGCGCTTCGTCTTCATCACGGGCATTACCAAGTTCACTCAGATCTCCCTCTTCTCTGTACTCAATAACCTGAGCAACATCAGTTTTGATGCACCATACGCTACCATCTGCGGCATTTCGAAACAGGAAGTTGCCGAAAACTTCATGCCTGAGATTGAGGCGATGGGAGAAGGAAACGGATGGACTCCGGAGGAGACGCTGAAGCAGCTCACGGCCTTTTACGACGGATATCATTTCTGCAGCGATAATATGGTGGACATTTTCAACCCATTCAGCCTTATCAATGCACTATCGGATAAAAAGTTGAGAAATTACTGGGCTTCATCAGGTGCCACTTCCCTATTGCCAAAGTTCGTGGATAATATGGAGATAAAGATGGAATACTTTGACCATTGCTTCATCGAGGGCGATACCCTGGAGACATCGGATGTGGTGAATGGCGGAGCCGAGCTCTTCCTCTATCAGTCGGGTTATCTCACTATCAAGGGTTACGACGATGGCGTTTACATCCTGGGCTTCCCTAACTTTGAAGTTCGCAAGGCATTATACCGGGTAGTGGTTCCTGCCTTGACCATGAAGTCGAATTCGGAAGTGGTTTCTGCGCAGAGTTTCCTCAGAAAAATGATGCAGGACGGTAACACCGAAGAAGCCAAAAAGGCATTAAAGGCTCTTATTGCCGATGTTCCATACAGCAACAAGAAGATGGCAAGTATGGATATGGAGGAACGTTACCGACTGATAATGAGTACGATATTCAGAGCCTTGGGCTTTAGGGTGGAAGTAGAGAGAATGCTGGCTACAGGCAGAATTGATATGATAGTAGAGGTTCCTTCCTACATCTACGTCATGGAGCTGAAACTATCAAACAATGGCGGCATTTCTGCTGCCGAGAGCCAAATGAAGGAAAAGAGTTATACCGAACCTTTCAAAGCCGACAAGCGCAAGGTTATCGCCCTGGCCGTGGAACTTGATGAAAAAGGTAAGGGATTGATAGATTGGAAAGAAGTGGATGAGTCTTTGTAATCAAGATAAAACTCTTCACCCTACCCCGAAAAAACGACACAGAGAGGTTGGCGGTGGTGAAGAGTGGTGAAGAGTGGTGAAGAGTGGCTGATTACTCTTCACCTCCCGAAATGCCGATAAACACAGGGGATTTGGGAAGAAAGGTGAAGAGTGAAGAGATTTTTGCAGAATGCTAAACATAAATCACATTGATAGGATTGGGAAATCGGAGAGCCCTGTTTGGGATGGCTGTCTCATAGGAACAGCCAACTGTTCCCTATTCCGCTAGTCGGCTGTCCGCCCCAAACAGCCTACTGGCCATACGCAAACAGTACACTTATCTTTCGGAGATAAATATCAGAACATCGGATATTTATCTGCCAAAAACAGCCATATCAAAACAAAAATAGAAATGAAACTTGCCTGAAATTTGGAGGGTTAAAAAAAATATATTACCTTTGCACCCGCAAAAAAAGATAAGATTATGAACGGATTGTATACTATATTATTATTGGTGCTGAGCAACATCTTCATGACGCTGGCTTGGTACGGACACCTCAAGTTGCAACAAACGGGCGTGAGCAGCAACTGGCCTCTCATCGGAGTCATCGCCTTCAGTTGGGCCATCGCCTTCTTCGAATATTGCTGTCAGGTACCAGCCAACCGCATCGGTTTCGTGGATAATGGCGGACCATTTAATCTGGTTCAGCTCAAGGTGATTCAGGAATGCGTATCGCTCATCGTCTTCGCCATCATCGCCAATATCCTCTTCCAGGGACAGGGATTGCACTGGAATCATTTCGCAGCCTTCTGCTGCCTGATTGCAGCCGTTTATTTCGTATTCATGAAATAGCCGGATAAGGAGTTAACTCAATATAACTCCTTATCCGGCTACCTTTTTAATAGAATATCTGCCCTACACCAGCTTATAGATTTCGCTCGGCGTCTTGCGCTTCAATACTTCCAGCTGGAAGTCCTTGCCGGCTATGATGCCTTTGCTGCGCAGAATCTGCTCCACGGTTTTGCGTGCCAGCTCAGGATGGTTGTTCTCCTCACTGAGATGACAGAGCCAGACGTGATGAAGCTCCGGTGTGGCATAATTGGCAAGTGCCTCGCCACAATCGTCGTTGCTCAGATGACCGTTATCTCCCAAAATGCGATCCTTCAGATACTGGGGGTAATGCCCCTGCTGGAGCATCTCTACACTGTGGTTCGCCTCGAGCACAAGATAGTTGGCACGGCCAATAAAGTCGTGCATCTCTTCGGTAATATGCCCCACATCGGTGATGAGACAGAAGTTCACACCTTCGCACTCCACGAAATAGCCAACATTGTCGGTACTGTCATGGGGTACGCCGAACGGAGTAATCTTAAACTCGCCCAGTGTGAAAGTTACGTTCTTCTCTATCACACGAGCATGGTTAGGCTCTATCTTCTTCCGAACACAATAGTTGCGCTCGATGCCTTGATGTACTTTACGGGTCGTATATACCGGTAGATGATAGTCAGAACTCAAGCTCCCCACCGACTTTACATGGTCGGCGTGGTCATGGGTGATGAGGACGTGATGCACATCCTCGAAGCGAAGTCCATAGTTATGGAAATGCTTCTTCAATATTCTTATTCCTACTCCTACGTCTATCAGTATCGAATCCGTATCAGTGTAAAGATAATAGCAATTGCCACTACTTCCACTGCCAAAGGATATAAATTTCAGCATTTTAATTGTTATTTTCCATGCAAAGTTAGCAAAAAAGATTCTTATTACAAAGTTTTTTACTATCTTTGTGCCGAAATATCGCAAAAAAATAGAATTTTTAAGATTTGAGAATCATGATAAAGAAGTCGATGATAGGTTTATGCATAGCTATGGCATGCATGACCGCAAGTATATTCAGCCTTTCGGGCTGTGAACCTCATGAAGGCAGCGAGGACCAGCTGAAGGCTGATGTTGATTCGTTTGCCACCTATTATTTCAACTGGCATTTCCCGAAAGCCGTGAAGTATTGCACCCAGGAATCGGAGCGCTGGCTGCGTTATGCGGCAAGTAATGTGAACGAGACTGACGTGGAACTGCTGCGCCAGAAACCGGAAGATGCCAGCATTGAGATTACGGATATTGATTTCGGTGACGATGAAACAAGCGCCACCGTTACCCTTACGGTTCATAATTATCTGCAGATGGACAGCATCGGACAGGATCCACAGCTCATAGAACAGGCCGATTTCCAACTGCCGATGTGTATGGAAAAGGGACTCTGGAAGATTAAGTTGGATAAATTGCCATAAAAAAGTAAGGAGTTTCGCAAGTTCAGGAGTTAAAGGAGTTAAAGAAGTTATCGCTCCCTACGGTCGCTGAGGAGTTAAGACAATAGTCTTTTTGGCGTAGTTTTTTAAGCAGCAAGACATACGTCTTAACTCCTTAACTTCCTTAACTTCCTTAACTCCTTTAACTTCCAGATATGCGAAAGTTCAGTTAACTATAAACTGTTAGCTGCATTTAGAACGGCAGACCTACTGCGAAATGGAAGGCGAAATCGCGGCTGAGTTTCGGGTGGATAATCGCCCAATGCTCTTTCTTCGTTTCGTAGGCAGGATTGATAGCCTTCATACCCATATCCAGACGGAGGATAAAGTAATCGAAATTCAACCTGAGACCTAAGCCATAGGCTGCAGCTATCTGTTTGTAGAATTCATCTATCTTAAACTGACCGCCAGGCTGATCCTGATAATTGCGAAGCGTCCAGATATTACCGGCATCGACAAATGCTGCACCCTCAAACTTCCAGAAGAGCGAAGTGCGGTATTCTGCATTCAAGTCGAACTTCACATCACCCGTCTGGTTGATGAAATCTATTCTGCCGTCAGTTCCCTTAAACTTGCCCGGACCTAATTCTCTTACGCCCCAACCTCTTACCGAGTTGGCACCACCC
Source organism: Segatella copri (assembly GCA_021618535.1). Lineage (GTDB taxonomy): Bacteria > Bacteroidota > Bacteroidia > Bacteroidales > Bacteroidaceae > Prevotella > Prevotella copri_O. Next base: position 4,831 of record JAJWAL010000045.1, read on the forward strand.
GAGAAATAACGCTTTTCGAAAGGCAACACCGTACTGTTGCCGTAAGGATAAGCCACACCGATACCCGCATGCAGCGCCAGCGCATTGCGCTTATCAAACTGCATCAGATGGGTATAATCTACATCAAACTTGGCATATTGGGCATAAGCTATATTAAACAATGTACGCTGCCCCTGGCTGTTCACCTTGAAACCGAATGCCTTGGAAACACCGCTCAGCAGATTGCCCGAACTCTCTACATTCACTCGCACGGCATCTACCCCATCGCTATAACTCAAACCGAAACCCATCTTCATGATAAACAGGTCTTCGTAATTGTAGCGGAGGATGGCATTTCTGTTTTCTGCATTATCAAGATAGTCTCTCTTGAATGTCTCTGATATCCAAGGCATATACACATAGTTGAGATCGAGCAGGTCGAAACGCCAGGCCAGATGGTGGCGTGGCTCAGTCCAGCGATAACGCCAGGCAGTAGAGAATACACGGCGATGAAACTCCGGACGGTTCTGAAGATTCCAACTAGCCGACAACTCGCTGTTTGCCGTCTGTCTTCTTCTGAAATTTCTTGAAAGAAAAGGCGCTACGAAACGTGGGAAAACCAGTTTGCCTTCAACCGAATATTCAGTATAGTTCTGGTCCTGATACCCCTCCAGACCGGTAATGGCTTCATAGGCTCCACGGAGTTCGATGCTCAACTGCTCACTACCTCTGAAGAGATTTCGGTTGGTATAAGTGAGCGATGCAGCAGCTCCCAAGTCGCCCGCCGTATTGGTTCCCTCCGGCTGGAAGGCAATGGTAGAAGGCTTATTGGTACTGATCTGGATATTGCAGTCCATCTGCCGGCTGATGCTGTCCTGTTCAATTCCGTTCTCCGTAACCTGATTGCTGTCAGGAACTTCCGAGAAACTGATATTAGTATACTTCACCGCCTGCAGACGGGCGAAGTTGTTATAAGTGCGCTGCAAGGCTGCGGCGCTATAGGGATGGCCTTCTCTGAGGGCAGTGGCATTGAGCAATACCTGGTGGCGCAAGTGAATGCGGTCGCTGTCATTATTCAGATAGTTGATATTTCTGATTTCATATCGGGTATGATCAACCTCAGGAGCATTACTGTTAGCCTTATACTTCATCAGATGTAGCGTCAGGGCGATGTCCTTCTGTCCTGCAATCGTATCGGCAGAAAACTGGATAAAATCTTTATGAAAGCGGAAATAGCCATCATTGGTCAGAAGGCTGGAGATGCGCCTGCGTTCATTATCCAATGTTTCTACCGTAAATCTCATACCCGGCTTAATCTGCTGATTATCGGGGTTATCGAGATGCAGAAGTTGCTGAATATGTTCATCTTCCACCTCATATTTCACCTTACCGATGATAAAAGGTTCTCCGGGATGCAACAGATAGGTAGCATCCAGTTTCTTTCCTTTCCGGGTGGTATAGAGCGACACCCCGGCATGCATAAAACCCTGGTTCTGCATGGCGGTAAGCAGATCCTGACAGGAGAGCCGCGCCTGCAAAGTATCGTAGATGACAGGTTTCTTGCTGAAAGGATTCTTGAAGAGCGAGAAGAGTTTCGGTTTCTCTTTCTGGCGCACATACTGCTTTAGCGCCCCGGCATTATACCCAGCCGAGTCGCTCTTCACTTCTACCTTATTTAATATATACTCCCCTTCCGGCACCATTTTGCTTGAAGAACAAGATGCTATGAGCAGCGGCAAGGCAAGTAATGAAATCGTTTCTTTTTTCAAAATATCTATCGTTTTTGATATGCAAAGATAATGCAAAACAAATTAAATACAAAATATTTAGCACTTTTTATTTTGAAATGTCTATATTTTATGTTACCTTTGCACACATATAGACAAAAAATAAATGATTAGCAAGAATAAAATAAAGTACATACGTTCGCTCGAACTGAAGAAGAACAGAAATAAAGAAGGAAAGTTCGTGGCAGAAGGTTTCAAGGTGGTAGACGATCTGCTCGCGCTGCAACCTGCCGACCTGATTGTGGCTACCGGCGAATGGCTCCGGGGCAAACACTTCGGGGCTGCAACCGAAGTGATAGAGGTTACTGATGAAGAACTGAAGAAGGTAAGTTTCCTGCAACATCCGCAGCAGGTGCTTGCCGTATTCAAACAGGCAACATCAGGAGATTACTCTATTAATACCAGCGAACTGAGTCTGGCGCTCGACGGCGTACAGGACCCAGGCAACCTGGGCACCATCATCCGCATCGCCGACTGGTTTGGCATCACCCATATCTACTGCAGTCAGGATACTGCCGACGTATACAATCCGAAGGTGGTGCAGGCCACGATGGGCAGCATAGCAAGAGTGAAGGTAGAATATGGCGACCTGGTGGGACTGGTAGAATCACTTCCTGCCGACGTTCCCGTTTACGGCACCCTGCTCGATGGCGACAACATCTATCAGCAGAAACTCGAAAACCGGGGACTCATCGTGATGGGAAACGAAGGAAAAGGCATCTCGCCAGAACTGGCAAAGAAGGTGAACCACAAGCTGCTCATCCCTAACTTTCCGGAAGGTAGAGCTACAGCCGACAGTCTGAATGTGGCCATCGCTACCGCCATTACCTGCTCTGAATTCAGAAGAAACTTTTAAAGGTAAAAAGGTAAAAAATACAAAAGCGATAATTAGAAATTAAAACAAGATAGTTATGGAAGTAAATGAATTATTTAAGCACCGAAGTATAACTTCCTGCATGAGAGCATCATACGATACCATAACAAGTGACTTCAGATCACTCGTAAAACAGACATGGACTACCCATGTTCCATTTGCTGTATTGCTGGCTATCGTACTCTATTTCCTCCTCCCCAACAAACCGCTTCACGATTGGGGAGCCGTGAATCCGATGGCTTCGTTCATCCTGCAAACCATCATTTACGGAGCCACTATCGTGATGGCTATCGTATCATTCTGGCATCTTCTGCCAAGAAAGCAACTGTGTCCTAAGGGCGAAAAGCGCAAGATAGGAAAATCCCTCCTCCGCATCCTCCGCCACTTCGGAGGTTTCTTTCTGACCGGTTTTCTCGGCATGATTATCGTAGGCATCGCTACCTTTATCGCAGCCCTGCCTTCCATCATCCTCATCATCGCACAGTTCTATTCACAGCTCGGTGCACTTGATGGCGACCCGCTCGGTGTGCCGGGTTATTTCACCCCACTCCTCTTCCTGGTGTTCACCATCACCTTCCTGCTCATCATCTACGCCTTGAGCTGGCTCGGCATTTCGCTTGCCTATCAGTTCGGCTCTTACAAGGTGCAAGACGAAGAGAAGAAGAGAATGAAGGAAAGCCAGAAGATGGCAACCGCAGAAATTGAAAAATATTAATCGTATTAACATATATAAGAGACATGAAACAGACAAGATTACTCTTCATCGACCGCGATGGAACTCTGATTCAGGAACCAGAGGACGAACAGATTGACAGCTTCGAGAAGCTGGTATTCACCAAGGGCGTGTTCCGCAATCTCGCCTTCATTGCCCAGCACACCGACTACGAGCTGGTGATGGTGAGCAACCAGGACGGCTTGGGTACCGACTCCTTTCCGGAAAACACCTTCTGGCCAGTCCACAACTTCATCATCCAGACCCTGGAGAGCGAAGGCATCCACTTCAGCAAGCAGCACATCGACCGCCACTTCCCTGAGGATAACTCGCCGATGCGCAAGCCAGGAACAGGCATGCTGACCGAATACATCGATAACCCTGCCTACGATATGGCAAACAGTTATGTAATCGGCGACCGTGAAACCGATGCCCAGCTTGCAGAAAACCTGGGTTGCAAGAGTCTGATTCTCGGAAAGGATGGCATGGATTGGGACAAGATAGCCGAGATTCTCTTTGCCGGCGACCGCATCGCAGAGGTGAAGCGCACCACCAAGGAGACAGACATCTACATCAAGGTAAATCTCGATGGCAGCGGCAAATGCGATATCTCAACCGGTCTCGGTTTCTTCGACCACATGCTGGAGCAGATAGGCAAGCACGGCATGATGGACCTCACCATCCATACCAAGGGCGACCTTTATGTGGATGAGCATCATACCATTGAGGATACGGGTATTGCACTGGGCGAATGCCTGCTGCAGGCGCTCGGCGACAAGCGAGGAATAGAAAGATACGGCTACAGTCTGCCGATGGATGACTGTCTCTGTCAGGTAGCATTGGATTTCGGTGGCCGTCCATGGTTGATTTGGGATGCAGAATTCCACAGAGAGAAGGTAGGCGAAATGCCAACCGAGATGTTCAAGCATTTCTTCAAGAGTCTGAGTGATGCGGCAAAGATGAACCTCAACATCAAGGCTGAGGGCGAAAACGAGCATCATAAGATAGAAGGCATTTTCAAGGCACTTGCCCGTTCGCTGAAAATGGCTGTAAAGAGAGACATCTATCACTTCGAGCTTCCTAGCTCTAAGGGAATGCTGTAAGAAGTTTATAGTTAAGAGTTTATAGTTTATAGATGACTGTTGCTATAAACTATAAACTCTTAACTATAAACTATTATTAGAACTTTGTCATGAACTCCACAACAATCTTATCCTTTTCTGAAACTTTAGCTATACCACCTTTACGATAAAAATATTTCTCGTAGTTGATACGGATATCAGAGATGAATGGCTTGGCAAGGCTCAGGGTTACACCGCCAGTAACACGATGGCGCTTATAATCATTAATCTTCAAGGCACCGAGTTCTGTATCAGAACCGCCATATCGGGTACCATCGCTGTGATCGCTCATGAAATCATATCTTGCCAAAGGAGAAACCTTTCTGATGAGGCTCTTAGGATTAGCCACCGGAATGTCATAGCATACGAAACCATCGAATGCATGAACATCGTGGAAGGCATCCTTGCTGTAATGCTTGTAAAGATACTCAGCCTCAGCAATGAAACCACCCTTATGGAAGGTGATACCACCATCATACATCGTAACCGTAACATCAGACGGCTTGATCTTCTGGGTACTCAACACCAGGTTCACGTTCGGGAAGAGGAACTGTGCCTTGGCAGAATAGTTGACACCCTTGGTCCAGTAATCCTTTTGGTTGGTCAAACCAGAACCGTTGAAGATACCGGCATTTACCACGATAGGAAAACCTACATTCCAGGTGTATCCGATTTCAGCACCCACATCACGAACGTTTCCCACCTGCTTGGCGATGAAAGAACGGTTGGCGAAATACTGCTGATGAGGAGAACGGTGAGCATCAATAGTGAATGGCACACGTTCCTGACCGATGGTGAACTGCAGAGTTTTCCAAGGCTTGATGCGGGTATAAGCATCAAGCATCTTGATCTTACCCTCATCACAGAGATCAATCTCAGCCTTATAACTAACCTCCTTTGTTACATTTCCTGCTACATTGATACGAGCCGTACGCACCTCAAATCGTCCCTCCCCTTCTTCGGTTTGGTATTCATACTTAGAACGGATGGTTCCACCAATCGTCATAGTCTTGACGAATTCAGGCACATCGTTTCCAAGAGAACTCTTTTCTGAGTTTTGGGCATTCATTCCCATCGACACCATAGACAGTGCTATCAACAGATACGTTTTCTTCTTCATTTTTACCTTATTATATATACCTTAATTGATTGTTACCAACAAGAAAGCAATCCCGCTATGAATCGAAATCCTACAAGATGCCATTCTATTTCTTTTCGGCTGCAAAGATAAGGATAAAATGTTTCTTTCACAAAACATAAGTATTACAAATGTGTTACATCGTCTGTTTTTACAGCTTGTAACATGATTGCAATACGCGTAATATCGCTGTAACATCATCGTCATAAACATGTAACCGTCTTTTCGCTCTAGTTTAAAAATATCGCCGTACCTTTGCAACCGAAAAGAAATACAATTAACATATATGATTTATGAAGGAAAATAAAAAAGCGATTTTGGATATTCTCAAGAAGAAGTCCAAGAAAGACGGTAAGTTTGAAAACTTGGTTCTCAACCTCGCCTTACAGAAGATTGACAGCGATAACTTTGAGTTTGACGGCGAGGCAGTCTATACCGCCGACAAGAAGCGCTTGGTTTACTGCATGAACCACGATGCCAGTTTCACAATTCCTGAGGGAGTAGAGATTATCGGTGAGATGACTTTCCGTGGCAAGAAACAACTGTCTCATGTCATCATCCCTAGTACAGTGAAGGAGATTGAACATGATGCATTCTATGATTGTGATGAATTGGATAACATTTATATACCTGCCAGCGTGAAAGCTATCAAAGCATACGCTTTCGCTGAATGCGACAAACTGAAGAAGATTACTTTCGCAGGAACTCCAGAAAAGTTGAGCCGTCATACTTTCGATGACTGCGACCAGTTGCACGACATCATCGTTCCTGCCGGCAGCAGCAAATTCTTCCGTAAGGAACTCCACTTCATCGACGGAGATACTGATTTCCTCGTTCTGGAAGTTCCAGCTAAAGATTCTAAAGAACTTTCCAAGAACAAGAAGGATGAGAAAGTTTCTGAAAAGAAAGCTAACGCAGAGAAGAAGGTAGCTGTTCTGGAAAAGAAGGCAGAGACTCCTGAAAAGAAGGTCGAAAAGAAGGCTAAGAAAGAGCCTGCAAAAGTAAAGTAACTCACAGAACTTTCGAATGTGGTTCAAGAACGGGCTGAAGGCCCAAAAGCTCCTAGCCCAGGGCAACGCCCTGGGTATAATAGCAGTCAACAAGGCGCCCTGTAAGGGCAAAAGCTTTGTATATTGCTAGGTACTTGAAAGCTTTTGCCCTTACAGGGCGACAGGCTTGCGTTCATAATTACCCAGGGCGTTGCCCTGGGCTAGGAGCTTCTGCCCTTTCAGGGCGTGTGGGGCGTACATACGAAAGTTCAGTAACTCAACAAAAATTAATTAGCAAACGATTATGACCAAAGAAGAATTACTAAAAAAGGCATACGTAGAACGCGATATCAGTTGGATGTACTTCAACCATCGCATTCTGCAGGAGGCAGAGAAAGAGTATGTGCCATTGTTGGAGCGCCTCTCTTTCCTCGGTATTTACTCCAATAACCTTGACGAGTTCTTCCGTGTTCGCGTAGCATCACTCAACCGCATGCTCGACCAGAAGCTCGACAAGGATACCGAACAGCAAATTAAGAAATCACTTAAAACAATTAATAAGCTCAATGAATCTTATTCGAAAGAATACACTGAGGCGGTGGATACGGTTTTCCGAGAGCTTGAAGTACACAAGGTTCGCCTGCTCACCGAAGACCAGTTCAACGACGAGCAGAAGGAGTTCCTTACGCAGTTCTTCTACGACAAGCTCAATGGTTCTGTCAACCCTATCTGGCTCAACGAGATAGACGACCTCTCTACTCTGGAGGACAACCGCATCTACCTCGCCGTAGAAAAGGCTGAGGATGACAAGAAGAAGAAATATGCCGTAGTAAAGGTACCGGATAGAGTCTATGGACGCTGGGTGAAGGTACCGGCAAGCGATGGTTTCGACAACATCATGTATCTCGATGATGTAATCAGATACTGTCTGCCTCTGGTATTCCTCGGTTTCAAGAAGAGCACCTACCGTGCCTACAGTTTCAAGTTTACCAAGGATGCCGAAATGGAGATGGACAATGATGCTGACTTCGGAACCATGGAGAAGATTGCACTGGGTGTAAACAGCCGTAAGAAGGGTGAAGCCGTGCGCGTAATCTACGACCAGGAGATGCCGAAGGAGCTCCAGAAGAAGTTGCGTGAGCGACTGAATACCAAGGAGTTGGATGCTTCATTGGCTGGCGGCAGATACCAGAACCACAAGGATCTGATGTCGTTCCCTGATTGCGGCCACAAGGAACTGAAGTACGAGAAGTGGGCTCCTATCATGAAGCCGGAGTTCCTTTCCAACGAGAGCATCCTCGACCAGATTCGTGAGAAAGACCGCTTCATCCACGTACCCTACCATAGTTTCAACGGCTACATCCGTGTGCTCCGAGAGGCTGCTACCAAGCCAGAGGTGAAGGCAATCAAGACCACCCTCTATCGCCTGGCAAAGGATTCAAAGGTAGTAAAGGCGCTCATCACCGCTGCCCGCAACGGCAAGAAGGTAACTGCCGTGGTAGAGCTGCTGGCACGTTTCGACGAGGAGAGCAACATCAAGTGGAGCAAGCGCATGCAGGAAGAAGGCGTAAACGTGATCTTCGGCGTAGAAGGACTGAAGATTCACTCCAAACTGCTCTATATCGAGTCGAAGAAGGGCAACATCGCCTGCGTGGGAACCGGAAACTTCCACGAGGGCAATGCCAAGATTTATACCGACTATCTGATGATGACCGCCCGTCCTAAGCTGGTGAACGAGGTGGCAAAGGTATTCGATTTCATCGACCGCCCATTCTCGCCATTCCGCTTCAACGAGCTCCTCGTATCTCCAAACTCCATGAAGAGCCGCATCCTGCGCATGCTCGACACCGAGATTAAGAATGCCAACGAGGGCAAGGAGGCTTGGGTGAAGATGAAGATCAACCACATCACCGATACCGATATGGTAACCAAGCTCTATCAGGCTTCAAAGGCAGGCGTGAAGATTGACATCGTGATCCGCGGCAACTGTTCGCTGGTGCCAGGCATCGCCAAGCTCAGCGACAACATCCGCTGCGTGGGCATCATCGACCGCTATCTGGAGCACAGCCGTATCCTCATCTTTGCCAACGGAGGCAAGCCAAGATACTTCATCGGTTCTGCCGACTGGATGCCTAGAAACCTCATCAACCG